>DASRUN010000057.1:0-17555 GCA_035655435.1 archaeon
CTAACAACAAGATCGGCTTTTTCCGCCAAAAAATCGGTTATTTTCCCCTTTCCCTCATCCCCGAATTGGGATCCAATTACAACAGTTCCGGCCATTTTTTCCCCTAGTATAATTCGAATGGTCTTTTTATAAAGAAATCCATGCACAATGCTATTGGTGGGCTGCATTGACTGATGTAATGATTGTTTTTGGTTCGGCTTCTGATAAGGACACTTATCTTCCGCTCGTGGATTCGGTAAAAAAAGCCGGGCTTTCTTATGAATTCAAAGTTCTGAGCGCGCACAAAACTCCTCGCGAATTAAGACAGGCTGTTGCGGATACAAATGCTTCGATTTTTATTGCTGGCGCAGGACTTGCGGCCGCGCTTCCTGGAGTTGTTGCCGCGGAACAATTGCGCCCCGTAATTGGTTTGCCTTGCGAAGCTGCTTTTTCCGGACTTGATTCTTTTTTGAGTTCTTCGCAAATGCCTCCCGATATTCCTGTTATTGCTGTGGGCGTTGGAAAAGCCGCGCGCGCGGTTGATTTGTGCATTGATTATTTGCACGGCATGAATGAAATTGTTCTCGTGAAAAAGGATTCCGGTTTGGAAAAAAAGTATTTTGAAAAATGCAAATCCTTTATGGAGGAAAATAAAATTCCTTTTGCAATCGGAGTTGCTTCGAAGAAAACCGATCATTCAAAAGTTTACATCGAGTTTACAGAATTAGGAAAAAAGTTCAAGGAAAACCAGAACACTATTATTCGTGTTCTTGTGAAAGAAAAAACCGATAAAAAAGATTCTTTGAAATTTTTTGACCAACTCCAGGATTCTTATTCCGTTGCACTTAATTCGTACAAAAATGCTGCAATTGCAGCGCTCCAACTCATGAATGTGAGAGGGAGACAAAACGACCTGCTTTCTACTATAAGGAGAAAAGCAGCACAAAAGGTTTTGGATTCAAACGATTAAGCTGCGAGAATGATTTAAAAAGTAATTCTTAATCAATTAATTCGGTGATTTTTGAATGGGTTCCGTGAAAAACTTGACTGTCCTAAAAGAGCCAACTGTGGACAAAATGGGACAAGGTGTTTTCGAGTTTACCGATGATTATAGTGTTTTTGATTATGGCAAAATGCCGGATACGATTCCGGGAAAAGGCGAAGCACTTTGCAGGCAATCCGCTTACAATTTCAAGGAAATTGCCGAAAAATTCGAGCTGAAAACCCATTTTAGGAAATTCATAAAACCAAATAAAATGGAAGTTGATTTGGTTCGAGTTTTATATCCACAGAACAAACAAATTTATGAGGAAACAAGAAATTATTTAGTTCCTTTGGAAATTATTTTCAGAAATCAATTGCCTGAGGGAAGTTCTGTTTTCAAGCGCCTTGATAGCGGCGAACTTTCTTTGGACGATCTCGGCCTTGATTCGATTCCAAAACCCGGTTTCAAATTCGAAACCGCTTTTTTGGATGTTTCAACAAAATTAGAGCCCACAGATCGCTATCTTTCCTGGGATGAGGCATTGGATCTTTCCCAAGTTAATGAAGATCAATTGTACGAAATTAAAGAAGCTGCTTTGAACATTAATGATTTTATTACCGAGAAAGCACAGTCAATTGGTTTGGAACATGCAGATGGAAAAGTTGAATTTGCAATTACTCCTAAAAATGAGGTAATGTTGGTTGATGTTCTCGGAACATTGGATGAGGATAGATTTTTGTGGAATAATATTCATGTTTCAAAACAGGTTGCGAGAGATTATTACAAAATCACTCCTTGGTTTGAAGAGCTCGAAGCAGCAAAAAGCAAAGGCCTTCCAAAAGAACAGTGGCCGGATCCTAAACCGCTTCCGGTTGATTTGAAAGCAATTATTTCAAACATGTACAAAAGTGTTTGCGAAGCATGGGTTGGAGAAAAAGTTTTCAAAGCCCCTTCGATTGAAGAAACAATGAATTCTTACTCCGAATTCTTAGAGAAGAACAAATAAATAGAAGTTCGAATTAATATTTTGTTGATATTATGCGTAAACAACCGCCAGCAAAGAAAAAACCTTTTCAGCCTCAGGTTCCCGGTAGAAGTGCTCCTGTTCCGCCTTCTAATCCTTTGCCTCGCGGTAGGGGTTCAAATCCTTATACCGGAAGACGCGGCAAAAAATAAAATTAACTTTCAAAAATCCAGTCGTAGCCTTTTTAAAAGCTTAAACCCATAAATCTAATAGGCGTTTTTTTGATGGATCAGTTTGACTTGTTCTCCCCTCTTGATTACCGCTATCTTAACGGTCCGCTGAGAAAGCGTTCTGAAATCTATTTTTCCGAAAATGCACGCGTTCACTATCAAGCACTTGTTGAAGTCGCGCTTGTGAAAGCTCTTTCAAAGCAAGGGGTTTGTTCTGCAAAAATTGCAAGCGAAGTAGCAAAAGCCGCATTGAAAGTAAAAGCTGCGGAAGTTTATGCGGAAGAAGCAAAAATCAAGCACGATGTCCGCGCGCTTGCAAATGTGTTGCGCTCAAAAGTTTCAAAAGAGGCAAAACCATTCATTCACTTTTCCGCAACTTCATATGATATTGTTGATACTGCCTCAGCTTTGCGCTACAAAAAAGCAGTTCTCGAACTTGTTCTTCCTGAATTAACGCGCTTATTAAAATTGTGGATTAAAATTGCTTTGCGCGAAAAGAAAACATTGCAAATTGGAAGAACTCACGGCCAGCACGCCGAACCAATCACTTTTGGTTTTGCAATGTCCTCTTACATAAACAGATTGGGAAAAAGCATTTCAAACATGGAGTGGACAGCAAACAATCTGGAAGGAAAATTCTCCGGGGCTGTAGGATCTTACAACGCTTCTTCACTTCTCGTGAAAAATCCTCAAAAACTTGAAAAAGACATTATGGCTGACCTGGGGTTGAAAACAGGTTTGCATTCCACTCAGGTTGTTGAACCCGAATCCCTAATGGATTTGTTACATTCAACAATGGAAGCTTTTACAGTTCTCGCGAATTTCAGTGATGATATGAGGAATTTGCAAAGATCCGAAATTTCCGAAATAATGGAAAGCTTCGGTTCAAAGCAGGTTGGTTCTTCTACAATGCCGCACAAGCGCAATCCGATTAATTTTGAAAATGTGAAAAGCATGTGGAAGGCATTTGTTCCGCGCGCAATTACATTTTACATGGATGGAATTTCCGAGCATCAAAGAGATCTCACTAATTCCGCCTCGCAGAGATTTGTCCCGGAATTATTTTTGGCATTGCTAGTTTCCTCCGAGCGCTTGGAAAAAGTATCGCAGAACCTTGTTGTTGATAGAGCCGCAATGAAGAAAAATTTTGATTCTAGCAGAGAAAATGTTCTCGCTGAACCGCTTTACATTCTTCTTGCAAAGCACGGGCATGAGAATGCGCACGAAGTTGTCCGAGAGTTGACAGTTAAAGCTAAACAAAAAAATGTTGCGGTTTTGGAATTGGCAAAAAGTGATAAGGAAATTTCTGAGTATTTAAAAAAGTTTTCCAAAAGCGAACTTTCTTTTATTGAAAATCCTGAAACTTATATTGGTTTGAGTGCAAAAAAAACAGAGGAAGTCTGTTCTTATTGGAAAAAGCGGTTCAAATGAAAGGTTATCTTTAAATAGAACTTTTTTCATTATTTAATAGTTACTATGGCGCGGAAACCAATAATTAAGCGAATTGCTATAATCCCTACTGTAAGAAAAAATCCGCTTGGAGAACTTGTCCAGGGGACTGAAAAAAATTTGAAACGGGCGGGATTCACTGGGGAAATAATGAAATCTCCTACAAAAGGGCAATTTGTTACGCGTGGGCGAAGATCCTACACTTTAGACGAAAAACCCTTTGATAAAAGAATTGAAAACTGGGATTCTTATGAAGAGAAAAATAGAAGAAGAAAAGTAAGACGACGTTCATAAGTTGATGCGTTATAATAAAAATCTTCTTAGTTCATATTCTCATATGTCCTCTTACAAAGATGCAGGCGTTGATATTGATGCCGGCAACAAAAGTGTTGAACTGATAAAAAAAGAAGTTAAATCGACTTTTAACGCACAGGTTCTAACCGATCTTGGTTCTTTTGGCGGTGCGTATTCTCTTTCAAAAGCAATGCAAATGAAAAACCCGGTTCTTGTTTCGACAATGGATGGCGTTGGAACAAAATTGAAAATTGCTTCAGCAATGAATGATTGGACAACAGTTGGAGAGGACATTGTAAATCATTGCGCGAATGACATTCTTGCTTTGGGCGCAAAACCTCTTTTCTTTTTGGATTATGTTGCTTCCGATAAAATAATTCCGGGAAATGTTCAAAAAATTGTTTCCGGCATGGCAAAGGCCTGCCGCGAAAATGATTGCGCTTTGATTGGAGGAGAAACCGCGGAAATGCCGAACGTTTATTCTCTTGGAGAACACGATGTTGTTGGTTGCATGATTGGTTTGGCGGAAAAAAATCGCATGGTTGACGGTTCGAAAATAAAAAAAGGCGATGCAATGATAGGAATTGCTTCAAATGGTTTGCACACAAACGGCTATTCTCTTGCGAGAAAAGTTTTGTTCGAAAAATCAGGTTTTAAGCCAAGTGATTTTTCAAAAGAGCTCAATTCAACTTTTGGTGCGGAATTATTGCGCGTGCACAGAAGCTATTCAAAAGTTGTTTTTGCATTAATGGAAAAAATTGAAGTGAAAGGAATTGCCCACATTACAGGAGGCGGTTTGGCGGAAAATGTTCCGCGCGTTATTCCAAAAGGATTAAAACCGGAATTTGATTTTAAGAGCGTTGATGTTTTGCCAATTTTCAAACTTATTCAATCTCTTGGAAAAATCGATGAAAAGGAAATGTTCAGGGTTTTCAACATGGGCGTTGGTTTAGTGTTGGTTGTTTCAAAAAAAGATGCCGATTCCACGATCAAGTTTTTGAATTCAAATAAGGAAAAAGCCCGGTTGTTGGGTTCAATCTCCGAAAAATAAACATTTTCCATTGCTGATCTTTTTTGCTTTTTTTCAGGGTTAATCACCTTTAAATAGTAAAATGAAGCTATTTTACCTTGCAATGGCAGATAACATTTTTGATAGGCTGAAAAAGCGATTGCAGCCGGAAAAGCAGGCGGATCAAACACAACAAAATCCGGAAGGCGCGCCTTTGGGTGATGTTTTTGGAAAATCAGATCCGGTTTCCACTGAAAAATCAAAAAAAGACAAAACAGAAGAAATTCTTTCAAAAATAAAAGGTCTTGGAGTAGAAACGCCAATTGCGGAAACTCCTAAACCGCAAATTGTTCAACCTAAAAAAATTGAAGAAAAGAAACCTGGGAAGATTTTGGAAGAAAAAAAGCCGGAACCAAAAAAGCCTGAAATAAAAGTGCAGGAAAAAGTTTCTGAAAAACCTATTGCTCCTATTTCCGCTGCTCCAGAAAAAAAAGCCAGTTTATTTGAATTTTCAAAAAACGAACCTTCAAAAAACGAAAAAAACAACGAGCAAAAAAATCAAAAGCAACAAAGTAAAGATGCTGTTTTGTTTGAGAAATCCGCGGAAAATGTTGTCGGATCAATTACTGTTATTGACAAGAGCGCGGGCAAAGTTGTTATGGGAGAAACCCGCAGCGGGAAAGCGGGGAAAAAATATTTTGACAAGCAAGGGGGAGAATTGGAGCTTTACGAGAGGAAAAAAGAAACAGAAGCAATGGTCGCACACGAGCTTTTTGATGACCGTGTTGAAAAAAAACAGTTCAGAAAATCGGAAAGCAATGCAATGAACATTGCAATTGTAGTGGTTATATTGGTTTCTGTAATAATTTTGGCTGTAATTTGGTTCAATGTTTTCAAGTGAATTTCCATGAAAACAATGTTTGAGGAAAGCACATGATCCTTCTCTATATTACTGCGCCATCTTTTTCCGAGGCAAAAAAAATTTCAAACGCGCTACTTGAAAAACATTTAATTGCGTGTGCAAATATTGTTCAAAGCACTTCTTTTTATGTGTGGAAAGGCAAAAAAGTTTCTGAAAAAGAATTTATTATTTACGCAAAAACCTCGAAAAAACTCGCAAAAAAGGCGGAAAAGCTCGTTAAAAAGCTTCATTCCTACGAATGCCCTTGCATTATTCAAATTCCGGTTTCTGCGAATAAAGAGTACTCTGCTTGGATTGAAAGCCAAACAAAACCATAAGGCAATCAACGATTTTTTGATGGACGTTTAACGTAACCTTTATATAATATATTAACGACTTTTCTTAGTGAAAGAGATAAGATTGCATGGAAGGGCGGGCCAGGGTATGGTTACCGGAGCTGAATTGATAGCTTTGGCGGCAAATTTTGAAGGCAAGAACAGCCAGGCTTTCCCGTTTTTCGGTTCTGAAAAAAGAGGTCCCCCGGTTGAAGCCTATACAAGAATTGATAATAAGCCAATTACAATCCACGAGGAAATTGCGGAACCGGATGTTGTGATTGTTGCAGATCCCTCAATCATGCATGAGGTTGATGTTTGCGCCGGTCTCAAAAAAGACGGCATTGTAATTGTGAATTCTGAAAAAAAAGCAAGCGAATTGAAATTGAATGCAAAAAGAATTTTCACAGTTAATGCAACCAACATCGCTTTGAAGCATTTCAACAAATTAATTTTCAACACTGTAATGCTTGGCGCTTTCTGCAAAGTAACAGATATTGTTAAAATTGAAAGTGTGAAAAGAGCTATCAAGGAAAAACTTTCGGAAAAATTTCCTCAAAATGTTGTTGAGGCAAACATTAATGCTATCCAAGAAGTTTATGATACAATGAAAGTTGAAAAAGTCAAGGTGAAAAAATGAACCCGCGCAGCTTTTTTTTGATCAAACTTTTTTCCAAAAAGTTTGAGGTGAAACAATGAACATCCCGCATGCAAAACCCGGAACAAGTGCTGAAAACTTAACAGGAGAATGGAAAGCTTACATGCCCTTGGTTAATGGAGACAAATGTATCAAGTGCGGAATTTGCCAGAATTTTTGCCCTGAAGGAATAATGGGTGTGGTTAAAAAAATTCCCGAAATTGATTATGAATACTGTAAAGGCTGCAGCATCTGCGCAAACGAATGTCCCGTAAAGTGCATTGCAATGGAAAGGGTCGGGGAATAAATGCTAAAAACAAAAGAGGGAGCAAGAGTTATTGGAGAAATGGCCGCAAATTGCAAAATAGATGTGTGCGCATGCTATCCTATTACTCCAACAACACACTTGACGGAAGAATTGAACAAGTATTATGCCGACGGAAAAATTCCGGAATACATTACCGTTGAATCAGAATTTTCGGCTTTGAGTGCTTTGGTTGGTGCAAGCGCTACCGGTGCAAGAACATTTACTACGACCGGCGGACAAGGACTTTTGTTAATGCACGAAGTTTTGTTCAGTGCAGCAGGAATGAGACTTCCAATTGTAATGCTTGTAGGGAACAGAGCGGTTTCATCTCCATTAAATATTTGGAATGATGAGCAAGATACAATAAGCCAGCGCGATTCCGGTTGGATTCAAATTTATTGCAGAAACAATCAGGAAGCCGTCGATTCTTTGCCGCAGGCTTTTTACGTCGCCGAAAAAATTTTGCTTCCGGTAATGGTTTGTGTTGACGGACATTATCTAACTCATGCCGTTGAACAAGTTGATGTTGTTCCAGAAGAAAAAGTTCACAAATTTTTGCCTCCCTACAAATATCCTTTGAAGCTTGATCCGGAAAATCCTGTTTCGCTTGGTGTTTACGCAAACCCGACTCATTACCAGGATTTCAGAATGGATGTTGTAACTGATATGTTTGAAGCAAAAAAACTTTTGATTGAAGCCGGCAAGGCATGGGCGAAGATTTCTGGAAGAGAATATGGTTTGATGAACGCTTACAAAACAAAAGATGCCGATAGAATAATTTTGGGTTTGGGTTCCGTTATGGATAATGTTTTTACTGTTGTTGATGATCTCCGCGAACAAGGTGAAAAAGTGGGGGCGTTACACTTAAGAGTTTTCAGGCCTTTTCCTGCCGAAGAGCTTGCGGAAATTTTGAAGGGCAAAAAAGTCGGGGTTATTGATAGGGACATTAGTATTGGAGGTGCAGCGCCCTTGTATTTGGAAGTTCTTGAAGCTTTGAACGGCCAGAAAGCAGAAGTTTCAAGCTTTTTCGGTGGTCTTGGAGGGAGAGGAATAAAGCGAAGTCATATTAAGGAATTATTCGATAAAATGAAAGGTTCTCCTGTAAAGGAATGGATTACAAAAGAACCCCCAAAAGCTAAGATGAACGGTTGATTTTTATGAGCGAACAATCAGAAATGCATTTGTATGCCCCCGGCCATTCAGGTTGTCCGGGCTGCGGTCCAAGCAACGCTTTGATACAAATTTGTGACACTCTCGGAAAAGATATTATTGTTGTAAATGCAACGGGCTGCATGGAAATAACTTCTTCGCAATATCCACAAACCGCGTGGAGAGTTCCTTACATTCACTCTTTGTTTGAAAATGCTCCGGCAGTTGCATCAGGAGTTGCCGCTGCATTGAAAGCTCAAGGAAACGATCACACAAAAGTTGTTGTAATTGGAGGGGATGGTTCAACTTATGATATTGGCTTTGGTTCTTTGAGCGGAATGCTTGAGCGCGGGGATAATGTTCTTTATGTTTGTTATGATAACCAACTGTACGCAAATACAGGTGTCCAAAAATCAAGTGCAACTCCTTTTGGAGCAGCAACAACAACAACGGTTGTCGGGCAAAAGCATAAAGGAAAAGAAACCGAGAGAAAACCGATTGTTGAAATAGTTGCCGCTCACAATATTGCTTACGCAGCTTCAACTTCCATTGCTTATTATGCCGACATGCAGATGAAATTAAAAAAGGCAAAAGCAATTAACGGCCCGACCTTTGTTGTAATAGACGCCCCGTGTTGTTTGGGTGCAGGTTTTGATGGTGCGATTACAATGAAGGTTGCAAAGCTTGCGGTTCAATCCAGATTATGGTTTTTGTTCGAAGTTGAGAATGGGCAGTATAAGCTTAATTTTAATCCCGGAAATCCAAAGCCTGTGAAGGAATATTTGGAAATGCAGAAAAGGTTCAAGCATTTGAGCGAAGAACAAATAGAACATATTCAGCGTCAGGCAAATGTTACTTACGAAAACCTTCTTGAAAAGTGCGGAATGGCTCCGAAAAAAGAAGAGCAAAAGCAATAATTTCTGCTTATTTTTATGAATGAAAAGCACGGTGTTACCGCCATCATTTTTGATGAACAAAATAATAAGCGTTTTTTTCTCGTTCTTCATCGCGTTTTAAATTGGACCGGTTGGGAGTTTGTCAAGGGCGGAATTGACCGGGGCGAAAATCCCAAAGAAGCTATTTTTAGGGAAATTAAAGAAGAAACAGGAATAAAAAAAGTTAATCTTATTGCAGAACTTTCCGAAAAATATTCTTGGACTGCAAATAATACAAAATACATTTATGTTCCTTTCATAATGACTGCAAGCATGAATCAAAAAATCAGTTTGGTGCAGGAAGTAATCGAACACGATGATTACAAGTGGCTCCCGGAAGAAGAGGTTGAAAAGTATTTAACCCACAAAGACAACAAAAGAATTTTCCGCGAAGCGCTTTCAATTATTGGAAAATAATGCATTGTTTTATTTCGAATTTTCAATTTTTTGAGTTTTCATTTTTAAAATTTGTTATTTTAATTAAATATTTTTTTGATTATTTGTATTTTTTCATCTTATTTCAAATTTTTTAAATTCAGCGTTTGATTCTGAAATATTTGATTCTATTTTTTCCACTCTTCCAAGCGGCGGGCCTTTTTGGAGTTCTTTGAGAAACGCTTCAAGCTGTTCTCTTGATCCTTCAGCCACAACTTCTACTGTACGATCAGAAAGATTTTTTGCGTATCCTTTTAGTTTCAGTGAATTGGCTTTTTGTGATGCAAAAAATCTATAGCCGATGCCTTGGACTCTTCCAAAGACTTTTGCTTCGAGGCGCATTTAATCCTCTACAAATAATTTTTCGGATTTTTCAAATATTTTTCCGTTAATTGTAAATTTTGCAACAATTGTATATGTTCCAGGCAAAACATTTCCAACAGGGTTTGCAAAATAACCTATTCTTCTTGAAGTATTTTGTGAAAGCACATTTATTGTTCCATTGAAGCCTTCATTTTTTGGGAAAACACTGAACTCGCTTGTCTCCTTTATTTGAAGGGAAACGGTTGCATTTTGAGCATCAGTTTCGGTGTTATTTTGTATAACAACTGTTACTTCCGCAGTTTCCCCTGTTTTTATGGGGTTTTTTGCAAACTCAATTGAAACAGGATTAGAATCAAAACCTTTTAGGATAAAATGTCCAACTAAAAATACAACAATAAGTGCCGCGACAGCAAGCAATATCGGTTTCACTTTGTCTCCATTAAGTTCTTTTGGGAGATTAATGTCTATTCCTGAATCGTATATGCCCATGTAAATCATGCCTTTTCTTAAGCTATTAATCTATGGTTCTTGAGTTTTTATTTATTTTGGCAACACGAACAATTGATCGTCGTTTTTCCCGTCTAAAAACCCAAGCCTAACCCCGGCGTCTATCCATGCATGCGCGTAGGAATAAGCGGCAAGTGCTGTGAGAAGTTTTCCTTCTTTTTCAAAGTGTATTGCATCATTGTAATAGTTGCGCGCCATTTCGATTAGTTCATTCCCTTTTTCTTTGTCAATAATTCCGACTTTTGCAAGTGCTTTTTTTGTGAGCTCGCGATATTTTTTGAGTTTCTCCTCGATTTTCTCACTCATTAAACTCACTCAATACTCTCAATCCTTCTATTTCTTTTTCATTTAATTTTCCACACACAATTAGTGTTTGAGGATAAGAAGAAAATTTTGTTTTTTTTATGTCCTCCATCATGCCGGCTTTTATTTGCCCGTTTCCGGAACCCATTCCTGCTAATGCAACAAAAATGCTTTCGCTCAAAATACTGCTTTCGCGTTTCTCTTCAATTCTTTCAAGTAAAGAGATCGCATGGTTTACATCCATCATTTTATTTTCATGTTTTTTGATATCCAGCAAGCAAATAGTATGTAACCCTGCTTTTTTGTTTTCAAGAATGGTATCGTAAAAGCTTTCAGGTTCGTAATCCTGTTCGTGGAAAACAATTGATGTTGTTCTGCCGAACTTGTATCTTTCTAATCCCGTGAATGAAACAAATTCGAAAATGCTCAATCCAGGGATTATTTCTGTTTTGATTTTTTGTTCATGCGCATCAAGAATTATTTGCAAATGTGTTGTCGCGTTCATTGGATTTCCGAACACACATAAAGCAACTTTTTTTGTTTTTGCTTCGTCGAAAATTTTTTGAAACTCTTGTTCAACTTCCTCGCGTTTCAGTTCCGTAACCGCTTTTCCGATTAGATCTTCTAAATCGGCTTTTTTGCCGGTTGAGTAATGCGAAGTGTATGTTTCCAAATAAACTCTATCACATGCTTTGAGTGCTTCTAATCCTTCAATAGTTAGATGTGAAGGTTTCAATCCAAGGCCGATTAAATAGAGCATAATTCAAGGATCTAGGAAAAAGCTTTTATATAGCAGACCACGAAAGTTTTTCGGCATTTACTGTGGTCTGCTAGACAGCAAACCATGAAAATCAGCCGGTTTACTTTATTGGTTTGCTATAAACACGTTCCCGCGCCTAAAGTGAGAACATCCCTTGTTCCGGTTGCAAATCCGAGTATTATTACAGCAATTTTGATGAAATTTCGCAATCGCGTATCTTCTATGTCTTTGTCAACGTAATGGATTATTAGCAATGCCAATACTATTTTGACAACCAAAAAAAGCAATGGATTAACCCCTAAAATCGAATCACTCAATGGATGCTGTTCCCCGCAATTGTACAAGTTTGTTGCCACAATGGTTGCGGTTGCATCCAGAACCTGTCCTCCGAGAACAAGTACATTCAGCTTTTCCTTGAAAAAATCCTTTTCCTTTATTTGAGCCAAAAATTTTATTACTAAAGTAACCAGCGCGGCCGCGATGAGAACCAAAAAGAACCCGTCCCATGTTTTGAAAACCGTGAAAAGGTACAGAACTATTGGCACTGAGATTAGCAATCCCATTATTGCTAAATTTTTACAAAATTTTTCGTGGTTTCCATTGGAAGTTTTTTTTGCAATAAATATTCCGAGTATTGCAAGGCCAGCGGTTAAAAACCATATTCCCGGTGTGAAAGTATAAAATCCAAATTCAAGTGGATTGCATGATTTGGAGAATATTCCAATATCATTCAGCACGCGGAATGCGGATCCGAAAACAACAAACGGAAGAAGCGCAAGCATGAATTTGATATCTATTTGTATTTCCTGTTTTTTGAGAAAAGGTATTATGAAAAACCAAACCAAAATAAGTAGAATGAGCGCGTAAACCGATGTATTCACAAAATTGTATCCTTGAACCGTTGGATCAATCATGGGTCTGCAAAAATTTTCAAAAATAAAGTCTTCAGCCATTCATTTATAATTCATTGTAAACCGTTATTAATTTTATGCCCTCGTCCGGAGTCAAGGTTGAAAGGAAATCCGCGCAAAAAGTTCACTTATTTCTTTTAGAGAACGCTTTGCTTGAAAAATCCCTTAAACCGATAAAAAACGATGAAATTATTTTTCCTGTTCGCGAAATTTCGCAAAAGCAGCTTGTTTTGCTAAAAAAAATTTCTAAATCAATTTCTATTGTTTCAATGAATTTTGAAACGCGGGAATTGCTTCCAAAAAACATGAAAGATGCACTTTCCGGAAAACTTTCCAATGAAGAATTGTCCCTTGTGCAAAGCTCCTATGATTCTCTTGGAGATGTTGCAATTGTTGAAATTCCCGAAGAATTAAAGGGAAAAGAAAAAGTCATTGGAAATGCTTTAATGGATTCTCGAAATGCAATAAAATCCGTGTACATGAAAACCGGCGCTCATACAGGAGTTTTCCGCCGGGAACCTGTGAAATATATTGCAGGAGAAAAAAGAAAATACGCTTTTTACAAGGAGCACGGTTGCACTTTCAGAATTTCTCTTGGAAAAGTTTTTTTCTCTCCAAGATTGAGTACTGAGCGTGCGAGAATTGCCTCTAAAATAAAGAAAGGAGAATTTGTTGCAGCGCTTTTTGCCGGAGTCGGTCCTTTCCCAATTGTTTTTGCAAAAAAATCCAAAATGGAAAAAGCAATTGCAATTGAACTAAATCCTGTCGCGGTTGCGGATATGAAGGAGAACATCAAATTGAATAAAGTTGAAGCTAAAGTAGAGCCTGTTTTGGGTGATGTAAAAAAGTTGGTGAAAAAATACAAGGAGAAATTTGATCGCGCTGTAATGCCGCTTCCAAAAAGTTCCGAAGATTTTTTGGAGGACGCAATTTTGTACATTAAACCAAGCGGCGGAACAGTTCATTTTTATCAATTCACTTCGCGCGAAAACCCCTATGTTGTTCCGCTTTTGCAGATAAAAAAAGCCTGTGAAAATTTGAAGAGAAAATTCCGCGTGGTTTCAAAAAGAAAAGTTCGCGAGTATGCGCCTGATATTATTCAAGTAGTAATCGATTTCAGGGTATGGAGCTAGTTCAACCGAAGGTTGGACACCTCTGAACGCGAAGGTTTTCGCGTCGGCGGACCTTTCCGCCGATTTTCGACAATAGCATTAATAATCGCTTTAACATCAATTGTATTGGTTTTTTTCATGCGATTGGCAATTTTGGGTCCGCCGGGAACTGGAAAAGGAACAATTGCCAGCTTTATAGAGCACACTTTTAATCTTGTGCATATTTCAACCGGGGATTTGCTCCGCGAACAAGTCGCTAAACACACTTCTATAGGATTGAGGATTGCGCCAATAATGAATGCAGGCAAATTAGTTGATGAGGAAACTGTTACTGAAATACTTAAAATGAAGATTATGGAGAGCGGTTCCGCGTTTATTTTGGACGGTTATCCGAGAACTCTTTCGCAAACACAAAAACTCGAACAGGTCCTAAAAGCCCTTAAAATGCCTTTAGACAGGGTTTTGTTTATTGATTCTCCTGAATCTGTTATTGTGAGAAGGTTGTCCGCAAGAAGGCAGTGTGTTAGTTGCAAGAGAATTTATGGTTTGGATATTCCTTCGCAGAAAGAAGGAATTTGTGATGAGTGCCACGGGAAAACAATTTTGCGCGATGATGACAACCCTGAAACCGTGCGCAAAAGAATACAAGTTTACAATGAAACCGTAAAGCCTTTGATTGCTTTTTATAAATCAAAAAAATTGCTTGTAACAGTAAATGGGGATAGGTCGTTGCAGGAGATTTTTGGGGAAATTGAAAAGCTTTTAAGCACTATTGAGGCAAAAAATTAGAAATGCCGAAAATTGTAATAGTTGGTTCGATTGCGCTTGATGATGTGAAAACTCCTTTTGGCGAGGTTTCAAATGCGCTTGGGGGTTCTGCAATTTATGCTTCGCTTGCGTGCTCTTTGTTCGAAAAGCCCGGTGTTGTCGGGGTTATTGGAAATAATTTTCCAAAAGAACATTTGGATTTGCTTTCTTCGAAAGGAATTGACATTAATGGTATTGAGAAAAGAGCTAATCAAAAAAGTTTTTTCTGGAAAGGTTCTTATGGTTTGGATTTGAATGTCGCCAAAACAATTAGAACTGAATTGAATGTTCTTAAAGATTATGAGCCAAAGCTTCCAAAAGAATATCGCGAAGCGGATTTTTTGTTTTTGGGCAACATTGATCCTGATCAGCAGTTGAATGTTCTTTCGCAGATGAAGCGCCGGCCAAGCTTTGTTCTTGCAGATACAATGAATTTGTGGATTGACGCAAAAAGGGATAAGGTTCTTGAAGTTGTTAAAAAAGCCGATCTTGTTTTGTTGAACGATGGAGAAGCGCGCCAATTGTTTAGAACAAACAGTCTTGTAAAGGCTGCGCGCGAAATTCTAAACAGACATTCAAAAATGGCGGTAATAAAAAAAGGCGAGCACGGTTGTATAATGTTCACCAACGCAAAACATTTTTCCTGTCCCGGTTATCCTTTGGAAAATGTTTTGGATCCAACCGGTTCGGGAGATTCTTTCGGCGGCGCCTTGATTGGATATCTTGCAAAAACAAATAATTTCAGCGAAGCAAACATGCGAAAAGGAATTGTTTACGCAAGTTGTGTTGCATCATTCAATGCGGAAGGATTTTCTGTTGAAAAATTAAAAAGAATTGCTTTGAAAGATGTTGAATCAAGGTACAGAGAATTTGCCGAGATTGTTAGATTTTGAATTACTATCTAAATCTAATTTTGCCGTATTTGATTTGTAGTTTTCGAACTTTTTCTTGTAACTTGAATTTTTTCTCTCCATGTGAATTTTGAATTGCTGCAGTTAAAGAACGTATTTCTCTTCTAAAAAATGTCTGCTTAGCTGCGAGTGTGCCTGCTCTTCCTCCAGTAGTCCATGCTATTGAATAAGTCCATGGGGTTGTAGAACCTTTTCCTGCAGAAGAGCTTCCTTTTTTTCTCTTTGGCATTTAATTAGTAAGGTTACTGTTATTTTTAAATTTTGTCAAAATCCGATTTTCGTACCAATCCCTTAAAAAGGGTTGCAAATCCAATTTCTAGTGATTTTATGCATTATAAAGTAAAAGACATCAAACTCGCGAAAGAGGGGAAAATGCAGTTGGAGTGGGCCGAATCTCACATGGGTGCGCTTCTCGAGGTTCAGAAGAGATTCAAAAAAGAAAAACCCTTGAAAGGACATCGCATTGGAATGGCTTTGCATGTTACAAAAGAAACCGGTATTCTTGTTAGAACTCTAATTGCAGGCGGAGCAAAAGTTGCAATCACGGGATGCAATCCTCTCAGCACACAAGACGATGTTGCAGCAGCGCTTGCGGAAGAAGGGGTAAATGTTTACGCAAAAAAAGGCGAAACAAACGATGAGTATTATGAATATTTGGAAAATGTAATTGATTTCAAACCAACCGCGACAATTGATGATGGTTTGGATTTGGTCACGCAGATCCACACAAAACATCCGGAAATGCTAAGAGAATTAAAAGTCGGAACAGAAGAAACAACAACCGGAATTATTAGATTGAAGGCAATGGAAAAAGATCACGCAATAAAATATCCGATCATTGCGGTGAATGATAATAAAACAAAACATTTGTTTGACAATTATTACGGCACGGGCCAAAGTACAATAGACGGAATTCTGCGCGCAACAAGCATTTTGTTTGCCGGAAAAAATGTTGTTGTGGTTGGTTATGGTTCCTGTGGAAAAGGAGTTTCGCAAAGAGCCAAAGGAATGGGCTCGATTGTAATTGTTGTGGAAGTAGATCCTGTGCGAGCATTGCAAGCGAGGATGGATGGCTTTGAAGTGCTGTCTCTTGAAAAATCTCTTTCAATCGGAGATATTTTTATTACAGTAACAGGAAATAAGCACGTGATTCCAAAAGCAGCTTTTCAGAAAATGAAGTCCGGTGCAATTCTTGCAAATTCAGGTCACTTTGATTTGGAGATTGATGTTAAAGGCCTCGAGGAAATTTCAAAATCAAAAAGAAGGTTGCGCTGGCAATTGGATGAATACACTTTACGTAATGGAAAAAAATTGTATTTGTGTGCTGAAGGGAGATTGGTGAATTTAGGCGCGGCGGAAGGACATCCTTCAGAGGTAATGTCCTTGAGCTTCTGCGGTCAGGCACTTGCATTGGAGTACGGGGTTAAACACTCCCTTTCTCCGGGTTTGCATCTTCTTCCAAAAGAGGTGGATGATCACATTGCAAGGCTTCAATTGAAGGCAATGGGTATTCATATTGGCAAGCTTACGAAAGAGCAGGAAAAGTACCTGAATTCGTGGCAAGAAGGCACCTAATCTTCTACATAATAGTTGATACATAATCTTTTATTCCGCTCTTTGTTAAATATTCCTTATGGAAAAGCTCGAAACCGAGGATTTGGATGATCTTTCAGAGGCGGAAGAATCGTTTATTCAGCTTCCCGAATCAATGGATCAGGAAGGTTTGATAGACCTAATAGAACAGCCCGCCTGGAAAACCATTCTTATTGAATTGGTAAAAAAAGAAAGAATGGATCCATGGAGTATAGACATCGGACTTCTTACCGAAAAATATCTTCAAAAAATCAGTGCACTTAGCGGTTCAGATCTTCGCTTGCCCGCAAATGCAATTCTAGCTTCCGCACTTCTTTTGAAATTCAAATCCAATGTTTTGAGATTAAGTGAAATTGAGGATGAGGAAGAATTTTTAGAACAGAAAAAGCAGATGTCTCCGGAAGAGCGCGCCGAATTTGATGCAATGCTTCCTGAATTGAAAAGCATCCGCAAAATTAAAGAAGGAAAAGTTTCTTTGGATGAATTGGTTGCGAGCATTGAGAAAATGCTTGAATCATCCAAAAAGAAAAAGGATTCAAATTTTTTAGGAAGAGAAAGAACCACTTTCAAAATTCCAATGCCGGATTTCAAAATTGATGAAGCAATGGATAAAGTTTACAAGCAGATTCAAAAGAATGCAGACTCGCAGGGTTTGATCATGTTTTCAGTTCTGGTAAAAAATCATTCCGAAAACCCGCAAAGCGTTGTGAGAACTTTT
>DASRUN010000058.1:0-18789 GCA_035655435.1 archaeon
TTGTTTTATGCAAAAAACTTTTCCACTTCAATTTCCGGGGAAACGCTTTTTATTGCCTCAAATTCTTTTGGAAAAAAATTCCTGTATGCCGGATCTGAGAATCTTTTATCAAGGAAAACGCAAACACCCTTGTCTTTTTCGGTTCTTATGACTCGCCCTGCCGCCTGCACAGCTTTTGAAATTGCGGGAGCATTGTACGCATAATCCCATCCTTTTCCGAATTTTTGTTGGTAAAAATCTATTAAGGATTTTGATTGAATTGAGACTTTTTCAAATGGAACCCCTACTATTATTGCACATTTTAGGTTTTCCCCGGGGAAATCAATTCCTTCAGCAATAGAGCCCCCAGAAACTGCCAGCATTACACATCCAAATCCTCTTCCAAGTTTTCTGAATTCGTTTACGAGCTTTAATTTATCATCCTGTGACATATCTCTTTTCTGTTCAAGCATCGGTCTTGATGTTTTTATTCTTGGTCCAATTGTATTGAGAATTTCAAATGAGGGAAAAAATACGATTGTATTTCCGGGAACTTTTGAAATGATTTTTTGTGTAATAGAGGCGATTTCATCAAATTGTGCTTCATTTCTTTCCGTGTAGCGGGTTGTTGTTCTATCAACGAATATATTGAGGCGGTTTTCTTTCGGAAAAGGGCTTGTGTATTCTTTTGTTTCGGCTTTTGGTATTCCAAGTGTTTCAGTGTACATTTTTAGTGGCAGGAGTGTGCCTGACATTAGAATGCTTGAGTGTGCTGTTTGAAAGATTTTTTGGGTTACTTCCGAAACATCAAGTGGATAAAGGGAAAGTCTTTTTGAGTTTCTCTGCATTTCAGAAATGTGGAGCGTGTGCTTTTTTTCTTTATTTAGAATATCAAGGAATTCTGTTGTTTCAAGCAGGAAAGAATTTTCTTTTTTCTTTAATTGCATATAATCTGAAGCAGTTTCTCTTATAAGAGAGGTATTTTCTTTGGAGATTTGTTTCAGCATTGTAAGGTGCGGTTCTAATACAAGGTGTTCATTTTTTCCGAATGGTATTTTTCCGGAAAGATGTGCTATTTCTGCCGCAATTTCATTTAATATTATTTCTGCCTGAATTTGGTTTATTTCCTTTGCTTCTTTTGCCGCTTTTTCAATATCTTCCGCTTTGAGAGTTATTGAAAGCATATCTCTTATCCTGCTTGGAAGATTATGCGCTTCATCAATGATTATTATAATATCTTCGAGTTTTGTTTTCGCATTTCCCAAAATTGTTTGCCTTATATCATCGTTGAATAAGTGCGAGTAATCTCCAATGATTAAGTGGGCTTTTTGTATCATTTCAAGAGTTAGTTCGTAAGGGCATAATTCTCTTGTTCTGCATGCTTCTTTTGCCTGAACATAATCCTGTCCGTAAATTACTATTCCGCTTTTTCTTTTTCTCGAATTTGCTTTTTGTTTCAACGTTTTTCCTTTTGTGTTGGCATAGAATGAGCAATTGTTTTTTTTCTTTGCCGCAATGCACGCTTCGTAAAAACCTTTTTTCACATGACTAACCATTGGATGGATACACATTTTTTGTTTTCCAACAAGATCCAATGTTCTAATGTCAAGCCCGAATTTTTTGTTCATGAGGTTTGCGGTTTCAAGCGCGATTTCATGCTGCGAACTTTTTGGGGTTAGAAAAAACACTTTTTTTCCGTGTTCGAGAGCGTAAGAAAGGCATGGAGCAATAGTTGAAGCGGTTTTACCTATTCCTGTGGGAGCGTTAACCAAAAGTTGGTATTTTTTTGCCAACGCGATAAGAACATCAGTCATGAGTTCTTTTTGCTGTTTTCGCACGGCTTCATGTGGGAAATAAACCTGCATAGTAAAACAAAATAGGAATGGGATTTTAAGGTTTAGGTGCGTACAGGCAACCCCTAAAATATGATTGCTTCTTTTTTATTATATGGGCAATTATTACTTTGACATTGAAACCACAGGTTTAGATCCGAAAAAGGACAAGATTATTACTATTCAGTACCAGGAGTTGGATAGGTTTACTGGAAAAGCAATTGGAAAATTGGTAATTCTTAAAGAATGGGAATCTTCCGAACGCGAGATTTTGCAAAAATTCATCAAAGAAACAAAAATTGATTCCGATTATCCTTTTGATTTCATTCCAACCGGTTACAATTTGGGCTTTGAGCACAATTTTTTGAAAGAAAGAACCGTAAAAGTTAGTTTGAACCAATTAGATATTCTTTCAAAACCATTTATTGATTTGCGCTCTTTTGGAATTTTAATGAATAAAGGCGAATTCAAAGGAAGCGGCCTTGACAAGATTACAGGAAAGGAAACAGATGGAAAATTGCTTCCTATTTGGTATAGTAATAAAGAATACTCGCGTATTATTCGCTATATTACAAATGAAGCAGAAGAATTCATTAAATTCAATGCCTGGCTTTATACCAAAATGCCGGGGCTGTTGGAAGAATTTAAAAAAGATAATAAATTAGTTGTATAATTATTTGTTCAAAATGCAATGGAGGTTTTGAAAAATGAGCAGACAGATATTCGTTAATTTAGCCGTAACTGATTTGAAGAAAACAATCAAATTTTTTACTGCGCTTGGATTTAAGTTTAATCCAAAGTTCACGGACAAGAATGCAACTTGCATGCTGATTGGAAAAGATTCATTCGCAATGCTTTTGGTGAAAAAGTTTTTCAAAGGCTTTATTCCCGGAAAAAAAATTGCTGACAGGAAAAGTGCAGAAGTATTATTGGCAATTTCCGTAAAAAATAGAAAAGAAGTGGATAAAATGGTGAATAAAGCAATAAAGGTAGGCGGAAAAGAGTATAGAAAAGCTTCCGATTATGGTTGGATGTACTCGCGCGCTTTCCAGGATCTTGATGGACACATTTGGGAAGTGTTTTATATGAATGAAAAGGCAATGCCAAAAGAAATGAAAACTAAGGGAAAGTGATTCAAATGGCAAAGATTTCGCAGAAAATAACGCCAAATTTGTGGTTTGATAAAGAGGCCCGGGAAGCGACAAAATTCTATACTTCCATTTTCAAAAAATCAAAAATCCTAAAAACCTCTTATTATGGAAAAGCGGGTTTTGAAATACATCATATGAAAGAAGGAACAATAATGACAATTGAGTTTGAACTTGAGGGGCAAAAATTTATGGCATTGAACGCCGGCTCAATATTCAAATTCAATGAAGCAATATCTTTTGTAGTTAATTGTGAAACCCAAAAAGAAATCGATTATTTTTGGGAAAAGCTCTCTGCAGGAGGAGATCCAAACTCGCAAATGTGCGGTTGGTTAAAAGATAAGTTCGGATTATCTTGGCAGATTGTTCCCGCTGTACTTGGAGAAATGATGAATGATAAAAAGAAAAGTGAAAAAGTAATGACCGCACTACTACAGATGAAGAAACTTGACATTGAGAAATTGAAGCAGGCACATAAAAGCTGATAAAAACATTTTGAAAACTTGACGCCGGTTATACTTAGGTGAACTGAAGATACCAATTTTCATATTCTTTGTGATTGCCTACAAAATAAAATCGAACTTCATTGTTTTCCTCAAAAACACGGTAAACAATTCTATTCTGGCCGATTTCATCCACAAAGAATTTCGCGCTCTTTTTCATATGGCGCTTTTTTGGAAATTCCAGGATTTTTTTTAATTTTTTTGCAACACGCTCTTTTAGTTCATTAGTAAGCTTGTCGTAATAATTTTTCCAGTGCGGGTCAAAAGTAGGTTCATACATTAGAGATTACTTCACATGCTTGGCATATGATCCAAGTGCCTGTTCAGCTGTGAGTAATTTTCTTTTCCCGTTTTTAATGTCGCGATCCAAAGCATCAAGCTTTTTTGCAACCATTTCTTCCTCACTCTTAAGGGCATCAAGTTCTTTTGCCTTTTTTTTCAGAACGAGGTATTCTTTCTTGGGGATGGTAACGGTATCCATAGTAACAATATTTGCTTTTTGT
Organism: archaeon; assembly: GCA_035655435.1. Lineage (GTDB taxonomy): Archaea > Iainarchaeota > Iainarchaeia > Iainarchaeales > Iainarchaeaceae > UBA493. The sequence goes on from DASRUN010000058.1 coordinate 3,966, forward strand.
CCATTTAAAACCATGCCCAAAACAAACACCTGAATATTTTACTGTAAATGTTAAATATAAACAATTTGAAGGGGTTCAATGCCGGTGCGAAAATTGTATTTGGAGAAACAAAATTTATATAATTAAATGACCGATTTTGCCCCAATGCTAGTTAATTTATACTTGAAAATCGTTCTTTTTATTCCATGAAAATTGTTCGCGTTGAGAAAGAGCACGTTGATGCTATTGCACAACTTTTGAAAAAGGAATTTCTAAAACCCCCTTATAACGAAACTTGGATTTTATCAAGGTTGATTGAGCGGGTTCAAGAGGTTTTTGATGATAATGAAAAATTTTGTTTTGTTGCATTGGAGAAAACCAAGGTTATAGGAGTTGTTCTTGCTAGTACAATTGTTTTCCGCGAGGGGGCAAGGTGTTTTGTGGAAGAGTTTGTTGTTGATTCTGAAAATCAGGATCTTGGTTTTGGAAAAAAACTTTTGCAGCGTCTTGAGCAAGAGTGCAAAAAGCACAAAATCAAAACTCTTTGGGTTACCGCAAACCAAAAATCAAATGCTTCGGGTTTTTATTCAAAAAACGGTTTCAAGGCTTCCGATTATAGGTTAATGGAGAAAAGGGTTTGAAAGAAATGATTAACATAGCCTCAACGCTGGCGGAAGTTGAGGGATTAGAAGCGCACAAGAAGGCGGCGGAAATTAGAAGAAACCATTTATAACTTTTACATTATAATTAGTAGCTCATGGTTATAGAAACGTATAGAAAATTTAAGTTACTGGGAGATAGAGTAGAGGATGTTTTGTATACAGAAACAAGAGTATACGAAGATTTAAGGCCAAGCAAATTAGAGGATTTTACAATTATCCAATTATGGCAGACAAGTACTCGGACACATGAAATAGTGAAGTATGATGCGAGTCATGGGCCTTGCCACGTCCATAAGTTTTATGAAGGTCAGGCAATTCAAGAAGATTTTAGAGTAAAAGAAGTAAATTGGGGGTCTTATCAAATGGCTAAGAACGAAGTCCTGGAAAAATGGCGGGAATTTAAAGACAAATACCTTAAAAAACACTATTAATGCTACATAAAAAACAAAACTTATATATAACTTTCAGGTTATATGTAGTTATATCAAATATAAAATTATTAAAACCAAAAAGGAGGCAGCGAGCATGACAGATAATAAAGCACTAACTATAGTTATAGGCGGAGATATGGAAGAGGATGAAAGACAGTTACAAAAAGGTACAGATAAAAACCAGCCTAAAAACGTACTCTACTTGAAATCTTACGAGCAACTCAACAAATTACTTTCACCTGCAAAACTGGATTTACTTAGATTTATTATTCGACTAAGCAATGAAGGTGAAGATAAGAGTGTGTCGGAGATAGCAAAAGAATTGAATAGAAAACAAGAAGCAATTAGCAGAGATTTACAACAACTTAAAGGATTAAAACTCGTAGACTTACGCAGGATAAATAGATCAGTAATTCCTTTCACAGACCTTGACTCCATCAACATACTATCCGGAGAATTACAAGCCTAACTTTTAAACCACAGCACTAAAGTGCCGACTCCCATCATTTTAAGCTCATGCTTCTTGAAACCCCTTGCCAAAGCTTTTCCGACGTCGCCCGAACCGATGATACCGATTTTTTTTGTCATAAATAAAACACCTCTCAGAAAAATTGTAACTAAAAGGAATTTAACCTGTTCTTCTGACAAAAATAAAGTATGAATCCAGAAAATATCATAATTGAAGGCAAAGGGTATCTTGAGACTAGTAGAGATCTTGTAGACGCCACTAAAGATTTGAAGCATTTTATAACAAAATATCTTGCAAATAAACAGTATAGCACAGAAGATATTCAAACGTATTTTTCTGAAAATAATTTTTTAACTATGTCATTCCGCTTACATGTTGAAGAAGAGAAAGAAAAAAAATTCCAAAAACTAATAGGAACACTCAAATTTTGGGAGGACCAAGATAAAAATGATGGATGGTGTAAAGCATTAAAAAACATTCAACCCAGAGTTCCATTTCGAATAACAGTTAATCTGACGATGTCGCCTAAAGACAGAAGAATTTATATTAAAGTTCGTTCGGAGCCTGCATTATTGTATAAACGTAGAGCTTACGGCTATTCAAATTTAAACGAATTTGATATTAAAGACACTATTGTATCAAATACTTTTTTTGCAAGCGATTTACTTGAAAGTTTTAATACTACGATAATTGATGAACCTAAACCATTAGACCCAATTTATCATTCAGACACAATTCAAAAACTTGAAAATCTTGGATTTAATAAAATTGCTTCTCTTTTGAGACGAGGCAAATCACGAATTTATAAAGAGGCAGAAATTGAAGATGGGCTGACTGATCTACGTTCTTCATTTGAACTCTTTCTTGAATTAATAGTGCAAAGAATTGGAGGTGTTCCGAAAAAGAAAATTGGTGAAAACCTCCAAATTTTAAAAGATAAAGGTTTTCTAAACCCGTATATCTTTCAGTTAATTAATTCAATAACCTCAAAACTCAACGGCTACCTTTCTGAAGTCCCCGTTCATGACCGTGAAAAAATGAGTTTAGCGGATGCAAACTTTTCATTTTCAGCACTTGAACTTATAATGGATTTGATAATAGATAAAGCATTATATCGAAGTTCCTAATATGATTTTGGTGATTAAATGGAATTGGAAAGATACCTCTTTTTTGATGAATGTGGAGATCCAGTAAATGGTTATGCAGGTAAAAAAAGAACGGCAATATTCTTTGTCAGTTGTGTTCATAGCAATTCAATAAATAATATTGAAATAACCCACAATGAGATTTGTGAGAAAGTTTCTAGGAAAAAATTGCATTATGACGGACTAAATGAGGAAAATAGAAAAATTGCCTTAACTCACTTACTAAATTCAAATTTGAAATTAGATGTTGCCATTTCATTTACAAACAATTTTACAGAAACAAAAAAAGTTTTCTCCTTACTAGAAGAAAAGGGAGAAACATTTAAGTTTGACAATGGTGCAAATTATAAAACTTTTAGCGAAATGTGTCAGACCGAAATGTATGCTAAGTTAGCTTGGTTAATTTTTGCAGAAGATTCTAATTATAAAAGCGAAAATTATCAAAGACCTTTAAGATTACTGCAACAAGCGAATGAAAATCCTATAATTCAATTTGACCCAATTTCTACTATTGCTATTAAAACTTGGAAAATAATTCATTTAGATAGACAACTTAAACAGTTTAACTTGAAAACAACTCCTCAACCAAAAAAGTCTAAAGGAACTGAACTAGCAGATATTCTTGTTTCTGGTTTTAAGGACAATATTATTGCGAATACAATTAATATATTTAACAACACATACATTTCAGAGTTTTATACAACTGGTAACACTATAAGTTTAACTAGGCGAATTAGGGTTACTTCTTAAAATCCGCACCGGCACTGAACCCTGAAAACGCATTTAAATGGTAAAACCATACTTCTTTTGGCGAACAGGGAGATTGTATATGGAGGTATAAACATGCAAAGTATGGAATATGTGTTCGTTGAGAAAAAGAAAAACAATATAAACAATTTTCCACTAATAGTAAGTGAAATGACAAAAAAACTAAAATTTGTCGACCTTTTTGCCGGAGCAGGTGGACTGTCATGTGGTCTGGAACAGGCAGGTCTTGAATGTGTTCTTGGAGTTGATTTTGACAAGGCTGCCATGAAAACATTCAAGAAAAATCATAAACATGCCGAAGTTTTTGTCGGAGATATAGGACAATTGGATGGCAAAACAGCCCTTAATTTGATTAAAAATAAAAAAGTAGATCTTGTTTGTGGCGGGCCCCCATGTCAAGGATTATCGACAGTTGGAAAGGGCATTCCTGATGACCCAAGAAATTTTCTATTTTTGCAGTTTGTCAGATTGGTGAAAACTTTTGACCCAAAATATATTATTTTGGAAAATGTCACCGGAATGGTTGGAAAGAAAAATGAAAAAATACTTAATGGAATACTTAACGAATTTAAAAAATTGGGTTATGAAATGGACGTTCATGTCCTTTCTGCACACCATTACGGTGTTCCGCAAAAAAGAAGGAGAACAATTTTTATTGGCAATAAGGCAGGCTATCAAAATATTTTCCCGCCAATAATGTATGATGCGGGACATGAAGATCTTCCGCCTACAAGAACCGTTGGAAATGCAATTGAGGAAATAATTTCCTCTGATGGAGAAATCTACAACCATAATGTCGAAAAGGCGCAATTGAAAAATGAAATTGATGTCAAAAGAATTGCACACGTACCAGAAGGAAAATCAATAAGATATGAAAAAGATGAGACAACCTATCTTCCGAAAGAACTTAGATTTGGCATTGATTGGGCAACGGTTGATGAAAGGAGATTCAGGCAGGCAAAATATAGGCGACTCAGCAGAGATGAACCGTCTCCAACCATTATGACTGATGGTCACAGTTATTATCATCCAATTGAGAACAGGCTTTTGACCCCAAGGGAGGCAGCAGCCATACAAAGTTTTCCAAATGATTTTATTTTTGAGGGAACCTACACACAACAATGGAGACAGATTGGAAATGCCGTTCCACCATTGCTTGGCAAGGCTCTTGGCGAGGCAATATTAAAAATTGACAAGGAAAAACCAAAATCGGTGGGATCAAAAAGGTCAATTTCTGAAATAAGAAGTGGGGCTTTCATTTATAAAAAAGTTGAAAAGCTTGACAAAAAGCAACAAAAACTGACGGCATTTTCAAATCATGGCTGAATTGGCGGAAATTTTTGTCCGGATTTTTTTTCCAAATTATATTCAGATTTTTTAGGTTTTCCATGTGGTTTCAAAACGGCTAAAAACCCATAATTATAGGTCGGATTGCTGTGAATTGTTTTGCATCTCAACCGTAATGTAAAGTCGCCTTCGAATTGTGGAGCATTCACTTGTGCCGGATCACCTTTCAGGCTATAAAATCCATATCCATCACCAATTTGAATGTAAAAAACGCCCTTTTTTTTATAATAGTTCAGGAGTGAGTTGGCATCAATTCTGATGCTTGTATCCTCAAATGCCTTTTGGTCTTGCCGTTTGTCTTCAAAAGTTATTTGCTCCTTGGGTTTTAGATAACGGTTTGGTCTTATATTCTTCCCTTTTATCAATTCAAGAACGCCAATTTCAGTGTAAAAACTTGTGATTTCATCCGTGACACGCCAAGTCCAACCACTTTCATCAGACCATTTTACATATCTTTGACCATAATCAGCCTTGAGATCAGCCTTAATTTCAAGATTATATTTTTCGCCATGATGAATAAATATTGAGTCAACTCCGCCTCCGGCACCTGCGCGTTTAAACCCATTTGGAAGAATTCCCTTTCTGGACATCAATTTGACCATTTTTTGTTCGTATGCGTCACCCTTATTGTAGGGAAATTTTTTTACCAATCAAACACCCGTTATTTTTCTTAAGGCTCTTTGGAAATTTTTCCTTAATTCATGTTCCCAAATGACCAATATCTTATACCCAAGCTTCTTTAAGGCTTTTTTTGTCCTGGAATCTCGCTTGAGATTGGCTTGAAGCTTATTTTTCCAGAATTTCCTGTTTGACTTCGGTTTTTTGTAGCATATTTTACACCCATGCCAAAAGCAACCGTGGAGAAGGACGGCAGTATTTGTTTTGAAAACAAAAATATCCGCACCGGGAACTTTCTTTGGATGCATCTTGTGTGTGATATGATGCCCCTTCAAATAGCCATGAACCTTCCTCTCGGGCTTCGTCCACTTGTACCTGATTTTGGACATTATCGCACTTCTGACTTCCTTACTGAACTTGTCCACTCCGCTCGCCGAAATAATCAACAGCAAAATAGTTTAAATTTAGTTATTCAGAGAATTAATTATGGCAAATAACCAAAAGATGTTCATTGGTTCGGCAATACTTTTAGTCGTTACCCTCATGATTGACACAGAATTGTCAAAAACTACTGAGGGATTAGACCCTTTAGTAAGAATAATTTTATACGGTGGGTCGCTACTAGGACTAGTAATTTCAGTAGTTTCATTTTTCAAAAAATAACTCAAAAAAAGCCATTTGACCTGTGCACTTTGTATCTGCCTTTCATTTGTTTTTGGCTTTGTTTTTGTAAATCTGAAAGTGGGGCGGTTGAGGAAGATTTCACTTCATAGTATGTCGGACGGCTTTTTTGACCAGTGAAAAAATTATTCGGAATAACCTTGAAATCATGCCCATGTCCAGTTCTTTCAACAATGTTTCCTTGAAGTCTTTGAGAAGTAACAAAAGAATCCTCAGCCATTCTACCCCGAAACCTGTTGTTTGCAAGGGTATTTCTTTTCCTGAACTTATCTAAACCTAAGTCAAACATACAATCAATATAATATTCGAAACTTGTTTAAAAATGAGTTTTGGTACAAAAACCAATGACCAAACACCACCCCATATTTAACTCCCTTCAAGACCAACAAATATATTTTTTGAGCTTGTTAAGTGTGCAAATACTCCCTCCACGCCCTTATTTCCAAATCCTCCAATTTCTTATTCACCACCGCCCCAACAAACGCCTGCGCGATTTGTAAATTTGTAATTAGCGGAACATTATAATCAACAACCGCACGGCGTACATCATATTTCGGATCTGTTGCAATTTGTTTGAACGGATCGGAAACAATGATTGCTAAATCTAAACCGCCTTTGTGTAATAGGTCAACCACATTTGGATCTTTTTTCTCGTGCATTTTGTAAATTAAAGTACAATTAACATTTTTTTCTTTTAGGAATTTGAAAGTATCATCCGTTGCGTAAAGGTTGTAACCTTTTTTTGAGAGCATTTCAATTTGAGGAAGAAGTTTCTCTTTATTTGCCTGTCCTGTGAGCGAAACTAAAATATTCTTTTCAGGAATTGTATAACCAGTACTAAGTAGTGCTTTCAGCAGCGCATCATCAAATGTTGATCCAATGCACCCAACTTCTCCGGTTGAAGCCATTTCAACTCCGGAAACCGGATCGGCACCTTTTAACCTTTGGAAAGAAAACTGTGGTGCTTTTACCCCAACATGGTCTAGAGAAAGGAATTCTTTTAGTTTAGTTTCAGTATTTTTTCCCATTATGGAAAGAGTTGCAGTTTCTAAAAAGTTTGTTCCGGTTACTTTTGAAACAAACGGCATTGAGCGGGAAGCGCGTAAATTACATTCAATTACCATAACCTCATTATCTTTGGCAATGAATTGAATATTGAACGGCCCTGTAATAGAAAGTGATTCAGCTAGTTTTGAAGCAATGTTTTTCATTTTGGAAATGGTTTCAGCATTCAAGTGTTGTGCAGGAAGAACCATTGTTGCATCTCCGGAATGAACTCCTGCATTTTCAATGTGTTCTGTAACGGCTAGTAAAACAATTTTCCCTTTATCTGAAATAGCATCAATTTCAATTTCTTTTGCATTCAAAATGAATTTAGAAACAACAACAGGATGTTCTTTATTCAAAGAAGTGGCATTGTTCAAATATTCTTCCAATTCTTCTTCGTTAAAAGCTACGGCCATTGCAGAACCTGAAAGTACATATGAAGGGCGAACTAATACGGGAAAAGAAACATTAGAAGCAAATTTTTTTGCTTCTGCAACAGTAGAAAGTTCGTTCCATTCAGGTTGAGGAATAGAAAGTGCATCACAAAGAGAGGAAAATTTATGCCTATCCTCAGCCTTATCAATATCAATGGGAGATGTTCCCAGTACTTTTACTCCTGCTTCGTGTAATTTTAAGGCTAAAATATTTGGTATTTGCCCGCCCATTGAAACTATTACTCCGAAAGGAGTTTCTTTTTCATAAATATCCAGAACGCTTTCCAAAGATAGTTCGTCAAAATATAATCTATCACATTCATCGTAATCAGTGGAAACGGTTTCAGGATTATAATTGATCATAATGGTTTTGTAATTCATTTTTTTGAGTTCTTTAACAGAGGAAACACAACAAAAATCAAATTCAACAGAACTTCCAATCTTATAAGCCCCAGAACCTAATACAACAACAGAATTTAGAGTTGGAAAACTAACATCATGTTCAATTCCATTATAAGTTAAATACAAATAATTTGTTTTTGCGGGATATTCAGCTGCCAGAGTATCAATTTGTTTTACAAATGGTTCTAGAGCAAATTCTTTTCTTTTTGCGCGAACTTTTAATTCTTCATTAACTCCAAGAAGCATTGCTATTTGTTTATCTGAAAAACCCTGCTTCTTTGCTTTCAATAATAATTCTTTGGACAAATTTTCAAGGGTTGTTTCTTTTATTTCTGCTCGAGTTTCAACCACATTTTTGATTTTATACAGGAACCACTTGTCTATTTTGGATGCATTGTGGATTTTGTCAACGGAAATTCCTTTCACTAGTGCATTTACTATTGCGAAAACTCTTTGATCGGTTGGATATCTAACCGAATGGGAGAGTTTTTTGAAGTAGACCTTGTTTCCCACAAGACCGTACATTCCTATGTGGAGCATTCGAAGGGCTTTTTGCATTGCTTCTTCGAAGGTTTTTCCTATTGCCATTACTTCTCCCACAGATTTCATTTGTGTTCCTATGCGCGTGGAAACATTCCTAAACTTTTGTAAATCCCAACGCGGGATCTTTACTACTACATAATCCAGTGCGGGTTCAAAACATGCTTTAGTAGATTTGGTAACCGAATTCTCCAAATCAAGGAGAGAATATCCCAACGCAAGTTTTGCTGCAACAAATGCTAGTGGATATCCAGTTGCTTTTGAAGCGAGTGCAGAGCTACGAGAAAGGCGAGCGTTTACTTCGATTACTCTGTATTCATCGCTTTTCGGATCCAATGCATATTGAATATTACATTCTCCAACAATTCCTAAATGTCTAATAACTTTAATCGCAATTTCTCGCAATTTGTGGTATTCGTGATTGTTCAGGGTTTGCGATGGTGCAACTACTATTGATTCTCCTGTGTGAATTCCAAGCGGATCAAAATTTTCCATGTTACAAACTGTAATGCAATTATCAAATGCGTCGCGAACAACTTCATATTCAATTTCTTTCCATCCGGCAAGATATTCTTCCACCAAAATTTGTTTTGAGTATTTGAATGCTTTTTCCGCAAGATCTTCCAATTGCAAAAGATTTTTCGCAACTCCGGAGCCCATTCCTCCAAGAGCGAAAGCAGCGCGAATCATTACCGGAAAGCCGATTGTTTTGGATGCTTCGAGCGCATCTTTTGTCGAATTTACCGCAATTGATTTTGGAACATTAATATTTATTTTTTGTAATTCCAAATTGAACAATTCACGGTCTTCAGTAAGTTCGATACTTCGCACAGGTGTTCCCAAAACGCGAACATTGTGTTTTTTCAAAATTCCGGAGTTTTGTAATTCGATTCCACAATTTAATCCGGTTTGCCCGCCGAATGAAAGTAGAATTCCGTCGGGTTTTTCTTTTTCAATTACTTTTTCAACAAAGTAAGTGTTCACGGGCAAAAAATAAACCTCATCCGCAAAGTTTTGTGATGTTTGCACGGTTGCAATGTTTGGATTGATCACTATCGTTTTTATGCCCTCTTCCCTGAGCGCTTTTATGGCCTGCGAACCGGAGTAGTCGAATAGGCGGCAACAATAGCATTAATCAAAGCCATACGCTGCTTTCGCCGGCCTGTCCGATTTGCAGGGCGCCAGAACCTAAGATCAGCACCTTTTTCGGTTTATCCATCATCCACCTCTCTATCAATATAATAATTCAAAAACGAATTATTAAGAGAAAGTTTTGATTTGTTTAAATGTGTTTCCATTTTTTCACCTAAAAAATATAAAATAAACTCCGAAAATTGTTGCTAGTGCAATTGAAATGTTTTTCACGAAAAGGTTTCCTTTCAATACAGCAAGTTTTGTTGCAAGATGCGCTCCTAAGAATATTCCAAATCCTAAAATGAATGCGAATGCATAGTCAACTTTTCCCGCGTTTATGAAAATAAATGAAGCAATTGTTACTCCTGCAAGTTGTGAATAAGTTCCAAATGCAATTGTTTGAAGGAAGCTTAACCCCAAAAAGTTTGTTAGAATTAGAATTCCAATTGTTCCTGCTCCCGGCCCAAAAAAACCTTGATAGATCCCAAGGAAAAATAATAGAAAAGCAGTTATTGCAATGTTTTTATTTGTTATTTCTTTTGGGTTTTTTGTTGCAGTTCCTATGGTTGGAGAGAAGAATGTGATGATTGCTCCAATGAGCATTATGAATCCTATTACATTGAACAAAATTTCCGGGTCAACAGAAAGCAGGAGATTTGCACCTAAGAAAACTCCCAGGGTTTCAAAGAATATCAAAAATACGGGAATTTTCCAGCCGATTTCAAGTTTGTTCCAAACATTTGGCATTCTTCCCAAAACCAGGCCGAAAGTGGCTAACCTGTTGGTTGCAATTGCTATTTGCGGGGTTAAACCGGCAAAAATTAAGGCCGGAATGGTCAAAAAAGCCCCTCCGCCGGAAAAAACCCCGTAAAAATGCCCTACTACTCCGGATAAAAACACGGCAAATTCAACTAGGCTCATTTCAAATCCTCCAAAAATTCGTCAAACAAAAAAGAAGTATCAACAGGACCTGGAGTTGCTTCCGGATGGAATTGCACGGAGAAGAATGGTTTTGATTTGTGGCGTATTCCTTCATTGGTTTCATCGTTCGCATTGCGCATCCAAGGTTTCCAATCTGAGGAAAGGGTTTTTTCATTTACAGCAAAACCATGATTTTGTGAAGTAATGAAACATTTCTTTTCTCCTACAATGTAACAAGGCTGATTCTGCGAGCGATGACCATATTTCAATTTGTAAGTATCAGCTCCTGCCGCGAGTGCAAGCAATTGGTTTCCTAAACAGATTCCGAATGTTGGTGTTTCTTTTTTCAATGATTTTTCAATATTTTTTATTGTTGCAACGCATTGTTTCGGATCTCCGGGGCCGTTGGAAATAAACAATCCATCAAAATCATATTCAAATTCTTTTGCGTGGAAATCATAATCCCATGGAACGCGAATTACTTGAGCATTGCGTGCGAGAAAAGAATGAATAATATTATTTTTCACTCCGCAATCAATTAAAAGAATTTTTTTTCCTTTTTTTCCGTAAACAACGGGTTTGTGAATGCTCACATCTCCAACAATGTTGAAAGAATTAGGATCGAATTGTTCGGGTTCTTTTTCAAGCATAATTTTTCCGAGCATTGCTCCTTTTTCGCGCAAGTGTTTTGTTAGTGCGCGTGTATCAATTCCTGTTAGAGCCGGAATTTTTTCTTCTTTCAACCATTCGCCAAGAGATTTTTTTGCCTGATAATGAGAATACTCTTCCGAATAATCCTGTACAATCAATCCTTTCAAATGAATTTTATGAGATTCAAAATTTTTTATCAAATCATTTTCGGAAACGCGTGAAGGAACACCATAATTCCCAATCAAGGGATATGCACAGCAAAGTATTTGTCCTGCGTAACTTGGATCTGTAAGAGATTCGGGATATCCCATCATTCCGGTGTTGAATACAACTTCTCCGGAGGAAGAACCATTGAAACCAAAGGATGAACCGTAAAAAGTAGTTCCGTCGCTTAAAACAAGCCTGTTTTTTTTAGAATCTAATTGGGACATCCTAAAAAAGAATTGATGTTCGGGAAACTTTAAAAGGCTTCGCAGAACTGCTACATTAACTTACTTTGTTGCAATAAGTTTTGTTCCTTTATCTTTCACTTGCATTTTACTCCACCGATACATATGGTTTTCAAAAATCTTGCGTAAAACTGTTATGGCTTCTTTGTGAGCAACAATCTCAAATGTTCCACCAAGAAGCAGTTTTTTGTGTGCTACTTGAATAGTTTGGGCAAAATATGCTTTATCATCTCGTGAAAAGTCTGACCCAAGACCTCGAGAGTCAAATTTACCGAATGTGTTTCCTGAGGTTATGCGATGAACTGAGTTGTCTGAAATTTGTTCCAAACCTCTCAAAAAGTCAGCGTGTATATGTTGCAAATTATCTAATTTAATGCGCACAGGAGCTTTTTGTCTATCTATCCCAATATGCATTATGTCTTGGTTGCGTAGAGCGGTTGTCCATAATTTTATTCCTCCGTAACCGCCAATGTGCCCCAAGTGTACATGAACTTCTCGATGTTTTACAGGAGGCATGTAAAAGAAAGTGTTTTTGGCAGATAATAATCTTTACTAATAAGCAATTACTTTGAACTGTGAATAATCCCGCTTATGTAATTCCCGGCCTCTTTGGTTGAGTTGAAAATGTGTTGTTTGGACATTAAATGCAGGAATGCCTCGTCCTTCATTAGGATTGCCTTCACTTTTGGGTGCAATTCAACTAACATTACTTTACTGCTGTCCTTTCCGCGTTCTTCTATAAAGGATTTGAGTCGTTCAACTCCTGTACTATCAATAAAATTCACGTGTTTCATTCGCAAAATTATAAAGGGTTTTTTTGCGTGAATGTGTTCATTCAGTGCGCGATCGAAAACATTCATTGCTCCGAAAAAGAACGGCCCATGAATGTTGTAAATGCTCACTTGTTCATCCAGAACTTTATCTGAAAAAGATGTTTCTCCTAATTCGCCTTTTTTATCATGCCCCTCCATGTGTGAAACTTCTATCATGCTTGTGAGTTTTGCGAAAAGCAAAAAGATTGCAAGGATCATTCCGACTTGTACTGCAAAAACCAAATCAGTAAATGCAGTTAGAAGAAAAGTAATGGAAAGAACTATTGTATCTGATTTTGAAATGCGCAGAATTGTGAAAAATTCTTTTACATTAATCATGTTCAAGGAAACAAACATCAAAACTCCGGCCAAAAAAGGTTTTGGAATGAATTGCGCAACCGGACTGAAAATAAACAGGATCAACAAAAGGAAAAGCGCGTGGATAACCCCCGCATATTTTGTTTTTGCTCCTTCGCGAACATTAACAGCTGAACGCGCAACCGCGGCTGTTGCGGGAATTCCACCGAAAAAAGGCAAAATAATATTTGCGATTCCCTGGCTTTTCAATTCTTTGTTGGATTTGTGTCTTGTATTTGTCATCCCATCGCATACAACAGCACAGAGCAAGGCTTCAATCGAACCCAATAAAGCAATAGTGAAAGCGGATGGAAGAACATTTCTCATTAGATCAAAATCAAAATTCAAAAAGCTGAATGAAGGAAGCCCTGATGGAATTTCTCCCACAATTGGAACATTTACGCCAAAAAATATTACAACGGAAGTAAATACAATAAGCGCGATTATTGATGCTGGAATGTTTTTCAAAATTTTGTTTTTTTCAACAAGCACAGGATAGAAATGCAATATGATGAATGTTCCGGCGGCCATTGCAATTGCGGCAGGATTCGCATGCTCAATGTTGAGGATTACGTTTCTCACGTTTTCCCAAATGAATTCTTTTGGAGGAAGTGATAATCCTAAAAAATTTCCCAATTGACCGATGAAAATTATTACTCCAATTCCGCTTGTGAAACCGGAAATTATTGGAAGCGGAATAAATTTCACTAATTTTCCTAATTTTATGAGTCCAAATCCTAACTGTAAAGCTCCGGCAAGAAAACCTGCAAGCAATAATCCTTCAATTCCAAATTTGTTCACAGTTGCAAGAATGATTACTGTCATTGCCCCTGTCGGGCCTGTAATGGAAAATTTTGACCCTCCAAAAGAAGAGCCAAGAATTCCTGCTATTATTGCGGTGTACATCCCCATTACCGGGGGAACGCCGGAAGCAATTGCGAATGCAATTGCAAGGGGCAAAGCAACAATGGCTGTTATGAAACCGGCTTTGAGGTCGAAAGTGAATGATTCTTTGAAATAGGTTTTCAGATCCAAAATAACACCAATTCAGATGTCAATTCAGAAAGGATTCTTAAAGCTACGCAGGCATGCAACATAACTTTCAACCCGTCTTTTATCTTTTTCCTTATCTAATACAAGCCATGACAAAATATCTTAGAGCCATGCTTGACACAAATGTTTATGCCTTACTTTATAAAAGCGGCCTTGAAAAAATCTCCGAGATGGTTGAATCCGGAAAACTTGTTGTTTATGGGTGTGGAGTGATCAGAAAAGAATTAAGGGCAATACCTCCAGCAATTAAAGAAGACGGCAAAAGTTACAGAAACTCGCTTTTAGGAGTTTATGACAAATTGGCCGGAAAGCATGACGTTCCTGTTGCGGAACTTTCACACGAACTTGCAAAACAATATATCAAAGAATATACAGGGGGAACTTCACGTTACAAAATCTATGCAGATTTCCTTATAGTGGCTACTGCCACAATTCACGGACTTGACTTAATTGTCACTGAAGATGAGAAAACAATGAAATCGCGTCTGGCTAGGGCTGCCTATAACAAAGTAAATGAAAAGAACGGGTTAACAACGTCTGTATTTGTAGAACTTGAAAAATTAAACCTTTAGCTTTTTCAAAAGCCTGTTTGTATATGCATCTACTTGCGGGTTACCTCTAAATTTTTTAAGCTCGGCAAAAGCCTTCTTTATTCCAGATATTTCTTCTTTTGAATAGCCTTCTTCCCGTTCAACAGTTTTCTGATACATTGCAATCACTATAGTAATAGTCACATTGAAACTATTTAAAAGTAGCTTTTTACATTGGAGTACAGAGCGGAATAATGAAATAGGGGCTCCGCCCCTATGACCCCGTGAACTTTACTCCGCGGGCTCTTCGAGCCGCGCGGTATCGTGCAATTTCATTTTTACATTGCGTCCTCAATAACAGATACGTTGTGGTGTTCCGGCTGGCTCTTTATGT
>DASRUN010000059.1:0-25399 GCA_035655435.1 archaeon
GCTCTGGGTCTACTGCTTCAACAAGAATTCTTGTTGCGGTATCCACATAGCACTTGTTCTCGGAATTTTTGGTTGCCTCTTGGTCACAACTGCTTCCTTCAGGAGCAAAGCTGGGGCCTTCAATTGTTTTTGTAATTATTGGGGGTGTGTCTTCCACAAAGAAGTACTCTATGTCAACCTCGTTCTGGTTGCCGAGAGCATCTTCGCAGTAATACTCGAGGTTATGCAATGACTCCTGTTCGAAACTTACTTGCACAGGGCCTTCATCCCAGTTCCACTCGCTATATTCAACCAGACCGTTAATATCTCCATTTGGATGGAAACTGAATCTCCAATGGACTATTGAATGGTCAACCGGATGCGGTTCTGGGTCATCACAACTTAATGTGAATATTGTTTCTGTTGTAACCCACTCTTCGCCTTGGCATACTGGCGGCTCTTCGCCTCCAACTCCGCATGTGCCTGATTCAATTGCGAATGCAGATATTAAATCATCAGCTGGATTGCCTTGCGGCGTATGCCTTACCCACATTACTTCTGTTGGAGCAAATGTATTCGGATCACATTCCATGTCTTCCAAACGCTCATCTTCGCTCGCGAACTGGTCAACAAATGCAAGTGTAGTTGAGTTTGCCCTAAAGACATCCCCCCCACCATTATTGCCCATATAGAGGTTTGATCCTCCAATGGCCAATCCGCTCAATAATGCAAGGTCTGGGTCTGTGTCTGTTGAATCATATCCCGTTACAAATGATCCATCAGGCCTGAATACACCAAGGTTCGGATTTACATCATCGCTGAACCAAAGCTCATCATCCGCATCTCCCGAACCGTTTGCATTGAATGCCAATCCATCAAGGAAACAAAATCCGAGGAAATCGTCTCCTGTAGCAGGGTTAATTGTTGCCGATGTTACGTGGAACTCTAAAGTTACTGAGTCATCACTTAAATCCCAAAAGTAAATTGGCATTCCGGTTCCATCACATGATTGTGTTCCGAACCAAATACCATTTCTGGTTGCATCATATGCCATTGCATTTGGATTCAAACTTATCCCTGTGTCAAAAGTATCTAACAACTCGCCTGTAACCGGATTTATCTTGTAAATGTTGTCGTCACTACACCTATTGTAGTAAAGGTTTTCTCCATCGAATGCAACACCTATTGCGCAATGGTTGCCTGCCGAATCAACGGGCAGCTCATCTGCTGAAAGCTGGTGTACTAAATCTCCAACCTCAAATGAGGATTCCTCAACATCTTCGCCATTGTCCTCACAAACTTGACCGTCGGTTTTGATTACATGAGGCTTGCCTATGTCCTTATTTCCTACTGGTGGTGAGTTGTCAACGAACACACACTGCCAGTTGAGCGGTTCCTCGTTTCCAAGGAGGTCGACTGAATAATATTCTATTACATGGCAACTCTCTTCTTCCTTATTGAAGACTGCGTGGTTACCGTCAACTGGAGTGAATGGTATTTCATTGTATCCTGGTATGAACTGAGAGTAAAGTTCTGGGTTACAGAATATTGGTTGAGGCCCATTTTCCACAATATCTCCATGATCATACGGTTGTGCATAATTGCAAGCACCCCAACCTTGTGGATCTGTTATCACCATATTTCTCCAATAAATCTTGTCAACTCCAACTTTCGCGTCCTCTGACCAGAGCGAAACATTTGTGTCTGAGGTTATCCAATGAGGATATGGTTCTCCTCCTTGCGCATCAAAGCCGCCGCAGAAATTTTGTTCGCAGCTACTCACACAATCCCCATCACCCTCATACTCACATTCAAGTTCGCACCAATCTGAACAAGCAAAGAAAGGTTCCCCATACATTTTTGTTGTCTCGGGAGGATTAGAATCAACCAAGAACTGTTCAATGTCTTCCACACTGTTTCCTAAAGCATCTTGGCAGACTATTTCAAGATCGTGGGTTGAATCTTCTGTAAAAATAACTTCCGCATGGTCTGAGAACTCATCGGAATCAACAAGACATCTGTTAGTTCCAACATCATACTGGCTCTCACAGTTTTCCGAATCCGTGTGCCACCAAACTTCATAAGTACAGGAAACCCCGTGGACTGCGTGAATACTATTTACATCCGCAGCCAAAATGCTAACGCCATTCTCGCCGTTATCGGCAACATAACAAACATCATTTTCATTCGGATTTGGAGGACATGCTTCTTCGTTCAAAACTCCATCCCTATAACCTAAGTGTTGTGTTCCAATCATTTCTTTTGTAATTATTGGCGGCTCGGAATCAACTTTGTCAATTTCGAAGTAATGCTGTGATTCTTTGTCAACCGCATCAGTACACCAATACTCTAATTCGTGCATCGAGTTTTCCTGGAAAGTGAATACAATCTCTTCAGCTTGTGTTGAATTGATGTCAGTCCAAGAGCCGAAACCGTTGCCTTCATCAACTCTATAGCGATAGTGGATTGTAACGTCTCCACTTGGATGCGGTTCCGGATCGTTGCATGAAAGCGTTATCGGAGTATTTTTTCCTATGAACCAATCGCAACCCTCTTCCTCGCACTCAACTTTTGGATCTCCGACTTCTTTTTCAATTATGGGCGGGGTTTTATCCACGAAGAAACAGTTAACATTTGGTTCTTCAACATTTCCAAGTTCATCAACACTAAAGAAGGTTAAGTTATGGCATGACTCCTCAATGTTCTCTATCGGCCCTTCATATAATTGCCAACCTGCTTCGCTCAAACCGCACTGGTTTAACGCTTGGTCAATTACACAATCTTGGTATGAATCATAATTTTCTTCCCAACTATTAACACATGCATCCTTTACGCTCCAATAACATTGTGCAAACTCTTCCGGCAATTCCATTGGAAAACATGCTTCTTCCTGGTTTTCGCATGCCGAATCTCCATCTTCCAAACTTAATTTGTAGAAAGTTGCCTCAACACCAATATTGCACGAAAATCCTGTGGGGTCAGGATCTGCAGCCGTAATTACAACACTCGAATTTGTGTCAATCCACTCAATGCCATTCTCAATTTTCTGTGCGCCCACTAATTCTTTTGTTGTTTCCGGATCTGTGCCATCAACTTTATCCGTTTCCGTTAAACTTGTTTTATTTCCGGCCAAGTCGTAGCATTCAACTATTAGAGTGTGCTCGGAATCCTCATCGAAATCAAATTCGAATTCCAGAATATTCCCATCGGATAAAACGCACCAATCGCCCTCAATTTCTCCACCCGATTCTTCACATTGAGATTCAAAGTTCTCGGGGGTTTCGTCTCCATCCAATGAATATTTCCATTGGCAATAATCCAATCCGGCGTCACAAGAGAGATTTTCCGGAGCCTCTACTATTTCACCGTTATCCACAAGAGTGTTGTTGTCTTGAGCTGAAAAAGAAATTGTTGTGTTCTGGGTTATCCAATAATTACATGCCTCGTTTTCTCCACCCTGAACTAAGGCGTCTTCGTTACAAAGAGCGCTCATTGGAATTTTTGGTTTATCAACCATTTTTTGGATTATTGGAGGGGAGCAATCAACATGAATTTGGGGAAACTTGAACTGAACCTCTCCGCTTGGTATTTTATCGTCAATTGTTTCCACTTTGAAAGTGTTTCCGCATGCTGAAAGGCTCGAATTATCCAAAGTTGCTTTAAAGGTAAATTCTTTTGAATTTCCGGGGGAAATTTTGTTGACGTTTCCGGATGATGAAGAGGTTGTGTATCTACAATAATTGTTTATGGCAAGTTCGTCGTGAACAGTCCAGCCTGTGGGCGGGGAAACATCGGTAAAACAATTAAAATCTGTTATCCCTGCGTCCCTTTGACCGTCATTGTCAAGGTCATCATAAATACGGACTTCCCTTATTTTGTCGGTTGAACCCGCAAGATTTTCCACGGTAACGGTATAATCAACAGAGTCAACACCGCAAAGAGTAATATTGGGATCAATAGTAATGGCCGTATCGTGCGCAGCAAACGCAAAAGCGGAAACTAAAGATAGTGATATTAGGAAGAATAAGAACTTTGATGCGTTTTGCACGTGTAAGTTTATGTTTACCCCTACCTCGAAATTTTTCGAAAATTTTTATTTCCTATGAGAACTGCAAATAAATGTTTATAAAACAAACATGCGGAAAGTGGCTACATAAAGTTGCTACTCATAAGTAGTTACATTTAATTATAATATTTCAATGATTTAATGAAATATAATATAATAATGAAATATAAGTAGCACGGAAAATTGAAAACCAAAAAATTTGGCGTGGTCTCTCAAAAAAAAATGTTTTCCAAAAAAAACGCATGCGTCTTATAGTTAAGGCGAGTTGGGGCTTAGTTGAAAGTTTGGTAAAAAGAATAGAAGAACGGCAAAAAAAACCAAGGTAAAGCAAATTTAATAAATCCTGATTCTGTTGTAGTAATGGATGGAAAGAGAAATCGAAATGGCACTTGTGAAGCTTAGACTTCAATTGAAAACGGCTAGTTCCGTAGACTTACCCGGAATTTTAAGTAAGATTGATGATTTGGAATGGGAAAAGAGCGGGAAACCCAGAAGAAAATCTGCAATAGACCACAGACCTAAAACAAATTCCGAAGTAGTTCATCACAATGAAACCGGAAGATTTTTGAGGAGACCTCGCTGATGCTTGATGTTGTTTCTGTTGGTTCCGCAACTGAGGATGTTTTTGTTCATGTAAGAGGAAAGCTTGACGGCGAAAAATTCTGCTTAATTCCGGGCTCTAAAATCGACATAGAGAAAATGGAAACATTTACCGGGGGAGGGGCAACAAACACAAGCGTTGCCTTTTCACGGTTGGGTTTGAACGCGGGAATACTTTCGGTTGTGGGAAATGATGAAGCCGCTCACACAGTTGAAAAAAATCTTAGGGATGAAAAAGTTAGCACGGAATTTCTGGTAAAAACAAAGGGCAATACTCAATACTCGGTAATTTTGACCGGATTCGGCAAGGATAGGATAATTCTTTATTACAGCAATCACACAACGCTCGGAAAAACTAAAAATAATTTGCAGAAAATAAATGCAAAGTGGTTTTACATTTCATCACTCCATGAAAAACCGGATTTTCTCAAAAAAATTGTTGCGCACGCAAAAAAAACAAAATCAAAAATAGCTTTTAATCCCGGGCAGCAGGAACTTGAATTGGGAGTTTCCGGTTTCAAAAAATTGTTCGGAAAAATAGATGTATTGATTTTGAACAAGGAGGAGGCGTTGAAATTAACGGGAAGTGCTGATCCGCATAGGAATTTGGAAAAGCTTTCAGAAATTGCGGAGTTTGTTGTTATAACCGCGGGAAAAGACGGGGCTTTTGCAACTGATGGAAATCGGATTTATTCGGCGAAATCATTTGAAAAAATCGAAGTTCTTGACGCAACAGGAGCGGGGGATGCGTTCGGTTCGGGTTTTGTTTCCGGAATAATCAAGGGAAAAGGTATTGAGGAAGGTTTGCGGAGAGGAACCCTGAACGCGAACTCCGTTATAATGTACTTGGGAACAAAGAACATTCTTCTCACGGAAAAAGGTTTGAAAGAATTTGAGAAAAAGCACGGGAAAGTTAAAATAAAAAAAGAAAAACTCTAATCAAACTGTTCGTATTTGGATTGGTTGAAGCGGTAAAGAAATCGTTTTATTTTAGAATTTTTGTAGGAATATTTTTCGATGATTTCCTTTCTTTCCCCGATAAAGCTTCTGAATGGTTTTTTTTGGGCCGGATCCAAAAGAATGAATTTTTCGCGGTAAGTTGTCATAACAAACGCGTGCGGAAAGCCTTTTTCTAATTCGGCAACAACAACTTCTGCATTTTCATCGCCCAAAGAATAGAGAAGCGAGCATAAGAAAACGGATTGATCCTCATCATCCCCTATTTTGTTTTCAACGATTTCTTTCGGCGAGAGCCAGAAGGAAATGTTGATGTCCGCATCCACAAAATCAATGTTTTCTATTATGTAATTGTAGGCTTTTTCCGCCGATTGCATGAAGTGGTTTTCGAACTTATAGGAAGCAATCTTAAAGTTTGCTGCAAGATTTTGAATTGTGAGATCGTCCTTTGTTACAAGGGCTTTTATTTGTCCGACAGTTTTGTTGGATTGCTCGTTTATTAGCGAGGAATATTTTTCTATAATAATTCGGTAAAATTTTAGTTCTGCTGAGGAGGGAGTTTCAATGGTTAATTTTTGCTGCTTCTCCATGGAGGGGCGCGAAGAATAAGAAAGCATTTCTTTGAGTGAGGTAAGCTGCTGGATTAGTTCAAATTTTCTTTCCGAATCTGTTTCTTCTGCAAGGGCTTTTTCGAGCGCACTGATATTTCTCAAAAGCGTTTTTTCCTCGTTGATTCTTTTCAAACCGGTTTCGGAAGCAACCCCAAAGGCCATAGTAACTATACATAATGCCCTCTGAAAAGCCTATAAAACTATGCAAAAACCCGAAAAAGCGTATACATAATGGTTTTTGGGTAAATTTATAGGAAAAAGAAGTATTGTTGTTTTATGAAATGGATTAAAAATATTTTGAGATGGAAAGAAAAAACAAAGTCGGTGCAAAGGCGAAGCGGACAAACAGGATTTTTTCCGGAACGGGATGCGGGAACAATAGAGGAAAAAATATGCCGCCAAACCCGCTTTGACTCATGGAAATAAACCTTACAAATAGCATTTATAAATACTATCAATTAACTATCAATTACTATTAATAGTATTTGATGGTTGTGTGATTATATGAATTCTGACCAAATTTTGAAGATAATTAGCTCTGGGGAATCTCAAGAAGTGGAATTTAAGGAATCATTCCACAGCACGCAGAGATTCTCAGAAATAATGTGCGGTTTTGCCAATACATATGGCGGGATAATAGTTTTGGGCGTGAACAACAAAAATGAAATAATCGGGATTTCCGGGAAAATTGATGAAATACAACAAAAGATATCTGCAACTGCACAATCTGTTTCACCGCCTCTTATGCCGTCAATTGAACTCCATGAAGTCAACGGAAAGAAAATAATAGCAATTGTTGTCCAAAGAGCCATTGACAATATTTTCTATACATTCCAAGGTGTAATTTGGGCCAGAATTGGTAGCACTACAAAGAAAATGGAGGGAAATCAAATTGTTGAATTCTTGCGTGGAAAACAAATACTATGTTTTGACGAGATTCCGTCAGTTGCAAAAATAGACGATATAGATCAAGACAAGGTAAATGAATACCTGCAAATCAGGGGCCAAGCAGACTTTTTAAAAACGCACTCACTCGAAGACTTTTTGCTAAGCATGAAGCTGGCAACAAAAAACGGAGAACTAAAAATAAAGAATGCCGCACTATTAATGTTTGCCAAAAACCCGATATTTTTTAATCCCCAAACAGAAATGAAGCTCGTCCGATTTGAAGGCAATGAGCCGGTTCAAATAGTTTCCCACGAGCTTGTGCAATCTGATCTGATTGGCGGAATAGGCCGTGCTCTCGCTTTTGTAAAATCTAATGTTTCCAAAAGTATACAGGTAAAGCTTGATGCAAAAAGAACCGAAAAATACGAATACCCAATAGATGTGATAAGAGAAGCCGTGGTGAACGCAGTTGCTCACAGAGATTATTTCAGCAAGGACGGCATACAAATATACCTGTTTTCAGACAGAATAGAAATAACAAACCCGGGATCCCTGCCACAAGGCCTACCAAAAGAACTCTTCGGAACACTATCAGTGCAGCGTAACCCTTTGACCTACAGAATATTAAGAGACCTAGGCTATGTAGAGGGTCTGGGCTCCGGAGTTCCGAGAATGATTAACAGTATGAGAAAACACGGACTTTCAGATCCGGACTTCGGAATTTACGAACAATTTTTCAGAGTGACCTTCAAAAACACTAAAAGTAGGCTAAAGCCTGCTACTAACTACTTGGATCTTAATGAAAGACAAAGAAAAACCATGGAATTTCTGAGAAAAAACAAATCAATAAAGACAGCCGCATATATAAAAATCAATGATGTTTCTTTCGGAACTGCAAGACTTGATATAAATGAAATGATAAAACTCGGATATGTAGAGAAGATCGGAACATATAAGGGGGCTTACTATAAACTAAAAAATATTGAAAAATGAATCCCGGCAGTATTTTCAAAACGAATTCATGGAAAACGGAAAAATTAAGTACAATTTTGAGAAAGGCAAAATTGTTTTTGAAAAGCGCAAATGAAAAACAATTTATTGGCAACTGTTGTCTTATTAGTGATTATAAATGCTAAAAAAGAGAATTTATGGAAGTGGGATCGAAGGTCGTACGGCTCGTATAAGAGAGGTTTCCCCGAAAGGGCAGGTGTCTGTTGAATACCTTGTTTTGACGGGGTTTATTCTTCTTGTTGCCGGAGTTATTTTCGGTTTTGCATTGGTTTCTTTCAACGAGAATTCATCTTTTGCAAAAGCACAAGCAGTTGTTGGAGAGGTCATCAATCAATCTAATTTGGTTGCGTCATGGGGGGATGAGAGCGCGGTTTTCTTTTGGATTGATGTTCCGCCGAACGCACAGGGGTTTGAGGCAAGCGGCAAACAGGTTACAATTACATTGAACCAGGGTGTTGGAGCCAATCAGGTTTTTGGTTACACAAGAGTAAACATGACTCCCGTTTCCTTGCCCACAACACAAGGGTTGAAGTACATGAAGGCTACTTTCAGCGATGGCAATGTGACGGTGGTGGAGATAGTTGAATAAAAAATTCTCACGAAGCAAGCCAAACAAAGAGGTGGTTCTCACCAAGAATTTTAACTCCAAGTGGCATCGAACCGAAGGAGAAGATGGCACGGCTCTCGTCGGGGAGCCTTCCCCGAAAGGCCAGATTGCAATTGAAATAATCATGGCGGTAATTGTGATTTTTTTATTGCTCATTTTTGTGCTTATTTATAATAATTCAAGTTTGGGAGCAACAACTTTTCTCAAGGAAAATAATCTCCAGGAAATAGAGTGCAATAAAGTTGCCGATGCGGTTAGCCTTGTTTATGGAACCTCCGGAAACGCGGAATTGGAAATATTTGTTTCAAGCGATTTCAATACGATTGGAAATTCCCTCGAATTCGGAAAAGCCTATTGCAAAAGCTTTGGAATTGATTCGGATAATGTTCTCCAAAGGGGCTTTGTGAAAATTGCAAAAACAAACGGAGTGATAGTACTTGAAAATGTTTAAAGGGCAGACAGTTTCCCTTGATTTTGCGCTTGGGTTCATGTTGTTCGTGCTTGTCTGGATTTTTCTGATAACCCAGTTCGACCAAAAGTTTGATGATACGCTCAGGAATGGCGATTTGAAAACAATGCAATTGAAATCTGAAACCATTTTGGAAACTCTTGTGAAAACAAAAGGAGTTCCCGAGAATTGGGAAAAGCTTACAATGAACGAACTTGAAAAACCCGGTTTGGCGATAAATGACCGCGAACTTTCACAGGCAAAATTATCCGCGTTTTCGAACATGGCGAGCGATTATTCTGAAATGAAAGTCAGATTGGGTTTGGAGAAGTACGATTTTTTCTTTGAATTCAATGGGGTTGATGATATCAATGCGGGTTTGCTTCCGGGGAGCAATGCAAACGAAATTAATCTGGAGAGAATAGTAATATACAAGGGGGAGATCGGTGTTGCAAAACTCAAACTTTACAGACTTGAATGAAAAACAAACAAAACCTAAACACAACGCACAAACTTCGAAAGCAGCGCAATTTTTTATGCAAACCTCTCCGCGCGGTTTTGTGTTTTCGCTTGACGCTTTTATCGCGGTTTTTATGGTTACAAGCGCATTATTTCTTTTTTTGAACATAGCAGGAACGAATTCAATCAGCTCGGCGCAAAGCGCTACCGTTATAGATGACACTATTTTTGCGCTTGAAAAAACCGGTTTTTTGTTACAAACATTGGATTCCAATACTCTTGAAAATTCGGCTTCTTTGATAAGACAAGAAATCGTTGATTATCTTCCCAATGGTTTTGACGCAAATGTGAGCGTTACCTCTTATTTGATTGACAAGGAACAATGCGCGCTTTCCCAAACATTTGAAGCGTGCTTTCCGGATGCAAACAAACTAACCGATTCTTCCGGCGGATTTACGGAAGAAAATTTTATTTCCGGGAGAAAATATTTTATTAGAAAAGAAAGACCGGGCGATTGTAATGTACTGGCGGAATTTTCCGCTTTTGATCCTTTTGAGGGAAGTGGAATAGATTGGATTCCTGAAAAAAAAGTGGAAGCGGGAGCACTTTTTTCGGAAGCATTCTTCAGCCATGGGGGTTTGCACATTGATTTTAATGTAACAGTTGATCCGAACGATTCGGTTGCGTGCGATGAAAACGTGACGATTACATTAACGGCAGACATTGACGGCAGCATCAGAAAGCCGATAGACCTAATGATTGTAATGGATCGATCCAGGCCGGATCAAAATTATGGGGGAGGGCAGCCGGAGCAGTGCACAATACTAAACAGCGATAAAAATGTCATGAACACTTTTTTACATAACTCTCAATGGGATTTTTCAACGGACAGAGTTGGAATTGACCTTTATGCAGCGAATGCAGACACGGGAAATGGAACCCTTGTTTCCAGTTTGAAGACAAAAGAAACTGCTATCTGCCTTTCCAGACCAGACACAGAAGATCCACCAAACAATGCGATTGCTGAGGGAATACAAATTGCAATGGATGAACTGACAAAGCCTTCGCAGTACAAACCCGAATCCGCAAAATTCATTGTGCTACTTTCGGATAATCTTGATGATTCGGATGACACAACACTTGCGACTGAAATAGCAAGGGCGCAGGATGAAAACACGGTTATTTTCACTGTTGGGGTTGGAAGCGTGATTCAGGGAAACAGCGCCGAACTCGAATCCATTGCAGACCAAACTGGGGGCGAATATTATTTTGCCGGAGACCAAAATTCGCTTCAAACACTGTACGCGCTTATAGCAAATAGAATAACTGAATTTGCGAATAACTCTAGCATATCGGTTCCAACTATTACGGGAGTCGACATCGTTGATCTTGGAGGGGGAATTTTATCAGACACAAATATTGTTTTTGATGCCGGAACACTTGATCCTGACAACCCTTGGACCGGAACATATATACTAAATTTTCCGTGCAATAATGCAAATGTTTGCGGGATTGACGCCCTCACTTTTCCCGGAACCGGAACTTTTTTGACTTATACAGATTCGAATGGCGTAACCCACGATGTTGATTTCAACGCTTCAACAACACTCGATTTTAAAGTTAGGGATCTTGAAGTGCAAATAACGGGAGGAGAGGTTATAGGAACTAATGATATTTCGATTGATGTGCTTGTGGAAAACACGGGAGAATTGGATGCAAACTCCGTTCCCCTAAGATTTTATTTTGAAGATACTTCCACTCCAATTGTTCAGGAACTTGTTGTTCCAAATCTTTGCACAACATTTGAAGCCCCGGGTTGCACAAATTCTTCGAAAATATTTTCAGGAATAAATTTTAATCGCGAAGGAAGAGTTTATGCAACCATTAATGATGACAACAGTATCCGCGAGTGCCCATTGGGAAATGTTGATAATATTCTTTGTAGCGGCGGCCCAAGAACAGAAGTTTTTGTTGTTGATTACACGGTTTGGAGGAATTGAATTTGAACCAAAAAGGCGTAATGTTCACATTGATGGCTTTTATCTTACTAACAACATTGCTCTCGCTGAATGAAATAAGAACAAGCCATGATAGGGCTTTGAGCGAGGGCGAAACACAAAAAAACGCGTTCAAAAACGTTTCCTCAAAATTCTCCAACATAGAAAGCAATATTATTACTCTTGCATCCAATGATGCGGAACGAGAAATAGATCAAAGGATTCTCCCATTTGAATATGCAATAGATCAAAACAGGTTTGAAACATCGTTTACTCTTCCGATAAAAAAGGAAAGAACAGACGCTTACTTGGAGGTACTGAACGCAATGAAGGTTTTCATTGAGGATGCAAATTATTCAAATCAATTTGATTCGCAGAATGTTGATCTTAACATTTTGACACCTTCTCTATGGGGGGGTTCTGACACAAATATTTCTTTCATAATAGAACCGCAATGCATTAAATATTCTATTTTGGACGGGAACATTATTTCATTCGAGTTTGTGTGTTCCGGATTTGATTATAATGCAGTAACGCGTCAGGACATTAATATTATTCTTGGACAGGCACATGACTTCAATTCAATTGCGTGCTCTTTCAACGGAAACAATAATTGTTTCAGCGATCCTTTTGATCCGTTGGATACAAGACCTTATCTTAATGTGAACATTGATTCGATTGAATGTATCAATTGTGCTCTTGGGCAAACTGCAATTAGCGGACATTTTGATCCGAATCAAACAAGCAACATAACAATGAGCTGTATAGGAATTGGGTGCGTTAATCCTGATCTCTCAATGGATTTTTCCAATATGACTGTTTTTGAGTACCATGGATTGGAATTTGATTTTGAATACGCGATTGATTTGAACTCGCAAATAGAGGGTTTTCGCTTCAACGATGCCAATATCCTTGTTGAAAACAGGGATTTCGGCGCAAAAAGGTGGAGTTAAATTTGGAGAAAAAAATTTTGGGAGGAATAATTGTTGTTATTGCAATAGCGGTTTTGTTCACGGTGCAAAAAATCCCCGTAACACAATTGGATTCACAATTCATATTGAACAGCACAACTTTGAATCTCGGAGAAACATTGGAAGTGAATATTACGGCAAAAAATGTTCCGATAAAAAAAATAGATTTTCAATTAGGAACCGAGAAAAGAAGTGTGGATTGCCACAACAATTATGAGTGCTTGCTCCACGCTTCATTGCAACCTGCTATTGGGGTTTACAATGCAAAAGCAATAATCGAAACTTCTTCCGGAGAAAAAAAAATACACACAATGAGAATCACAGTTACAAAACAGAAAAGCGAGTGCGTAAATGGAGTGCGGTTTGATTCTTGCTCTGAAGAAAAACCATTGTATTGCAGCAATGGGATTTTAGTGAAAAATTGTTCCATCTGCGGTTGCAACGAGGGATTTTATTGTGCGGAAGAATCCTGTTCTCCTATTGCAGGAAAATTGGAACTTGTACAAGTGAATTACCCAAAAGAGGTTCTCAAAGATGCGAAGTTCAGAGTAAGTGTTATAATGAAGGCAGAGAAAACACTCAGAAGCGGTGCAACTTATTTAGTTGAACTGTCTCTAGGAAATCTGGTGAGAAGCGAAACATTCACAATTGGAGAGCTCGCACAAACTGATTCGGTAAAATTCGAAATACGTGAGTTGAGTTTGCAGGAATCCGTGAATGACATTAACCTGAGTGTGTATGCGTTGAACATTGAAAAAGAATTGTTGGAAAACTTTTTCGAAAAAAATGCTGTAACGGTTGTCAGCGAAGCAAAAACGCTTGAGGCACCGCAAATAACCCAATTCTTTTTGGAGGGAAACGATCTTATAATTAGCTGGAGCAAAGTGGAGAACGCATCGGAATACAAGCTTTACAAGAGCGTTGATGCGAATCCGGTTTTCATTTCCTATAGTCTTTTCCAAAGTTTTCCGGCAGAACAAAATTCGGCGGTAATACAGGAATTGGAACAGGGAACACATTTTTTTGTTATGACGGCCGATTCCGAGTTTGCAAATGAATCTGGTTATAGCGAAGTGGAAACAATTGTTGTTCAGGGATGAAAGGCAGGGTATATAATAATAAATATAATAAACTATGAAAGCATTGGAGTTAGTGAGATAACATGGGTTTGATTAGCGGAATTGTAAACGGTTTAAAAGGGCTGTTTTCGCGCAAAAAAGCGGAAAAGAAAGCACTTGTGAAGAAGAACGAACCCGTGAAAGTATCGGAAAAAACAAGAAAACAAGTGAAAAAAAAGGAACAACCGAAAGCGGTTTCGGCACAAAAAAAAACCAAGAATTCGGGTGTTTCTAATGAACTTGCACAGGAAATGAGGTCTATTATAAAAAGGAGCAAACAGGAAACAAAAAGGAAAATCGTGGAAATAAACAGGGAAGCGGAAAATAAAATGGCTGATAAAATAAGCCGTTATAGCGATGAGATAGTGAGGCTTGGAAAACGAATTGATGAACTAACCAGTCAAGTTGAAAAACAGAAGCTGGAACCAAAGCAAGCGCTTGGCGGCGTGCAAATAATGTACAAGGAACTCCAAAACCAAAAAGGCAATATTGACCAGGAAGTGATGCATACAAAGGAGCTCATAAATTATTTGGAACAGGATTTTTTAAAAAGAAAAATTTCGGAGGATATGTTCAGGCAAAAAATGTTTGAGTACAGAGAAAAAATGCACCTTTTGGAAATGGAGAAAAAGGAATTGGATAACAGAAAACAGGATTTGTCTGAAACTACGCAGAACATTCCTGCGGTTCCAAAAATGAGTTTGAAAAAGCTTTCCACGAGCAATATCGAAGAGATTTTGAGGAAGCAACAGGAAACCTTGGATAAGTTGGCGGAAAAAACTATTAAAGATGAAAAAGTTGTTCCGATCCAAACTGCCATGCGGGTTACGGCTCCAATGCAAAAAATTGATGTGGAAGAAGGAGAGGAAACCCTCGTAAAAAAATATGCCATATCAACGGAATATGACAAAATACTTGTTTTAATTGAGGAACACGGAAGCATGAAATTCAACGAAATCGTAAAGCAAACAGGAATGGACATAAGAAAAGTGGAAGATGCATGCGAGCTTTTGGAGGAAGAAGGCCAACTGGTGGTTGTTTACCCGGTTATCGGAGAACCAAAGGCACAATCACTTGATTTTAAGGAAAGGCAGGAAGTGGAAAAGTTAAAGAAGAAAAAAGATGCAAAGGAGAAAGTGAAGAAAAAATGACGGACAAACTTTTGAAGGAATATTCCCTGGAATCCGACGGAATGAAAATAGGCGTGAAAATCGTTTACAAAGAGGGAGATTATGTGAGAAGTTATATGCTTGACATTCCGGCTTATGGTGCGGGAACAAAGGCGCTCCTCGACAATCTGAAGCGCACGATTATAATGGATGCAAGCATCAAAGCGGAAAAGCTCCTTGACCCCAAATTCATAGAGTATTTGAAGACAAAGTTCAGGGAGAAGGCGGAAAAGTTTTTGGAAAAGGAAATTCCAACAATAGAAAAGGAAACCGAAAATTCTTTGATAGCGATTTTGCTCCATGAAATGCTTGGCCTTGGAAAAATAGAGTTTTTTCTTGCGGATGGAGATTTGGAAGAAATAGTTGTGAATAATTCTAAAGACCCGGTATGGGTTTATCACAAGGAATACAATTGGCTCAAAACAAATGTAACCATTGACACTGAGGATGAAATACAGAATTATGCGAGCATAATTGCAAGGCGCGGAGGAAAACAAATTACAATTCTAACCCCTTTACTTGACACGCATCTTGTTACGGGAGATCGTGCAAATGCAACTTTATTTCCTATCAGCGGAAAAGGAAACACAATTACAATAAGACGCTTTAGGAGAGATCCTTGGACGGTTACGGATTTCATTAGAAATAAGACCGCGAACAGCGAGGTAATGGCACTGATCTGGATGTGCATGCAATATGAACTGAATATTGTTCTATCCGGGGGAACCGCTTCCGGAAAAACAAGTTTCATGAACATTTGTTTGCCGTTCATACAACCTAACCAGAGGGTTATTACAATTGAGGATAGTGTTTCCGGGGAAAGCGAAATAATTTATCAGTACAACGGTAAAACCGTGAAAAGCACCGTTGGGGGATTGATTGACGGCATAATAGAGGATGACTCTATAGAGAGTGCTTCGGTAGATAATGAATTTGGGATCGGCATTCCCACAATGTCGGAAACAGGAAAAATCGAGTGGAAAGAACCCTCGCATTTCATCAGGCATTGGGTGAAAAAAGACCTGCTTACAATAACCCTGAAAAGCGGGAGAGAAATTAAGGTTACCCCTGATCACTCGCTTTTTTCTCTGAATGAAAACGGGAAAATCGCCGAAATTTCGGGAAAACAATTAGAGGAAGGAATATTCCTCGCAACGCCGCGGATCTGCGATTGGCAGGGGCAAAAAATTGTTTTTGATTTGAGAGAAAAGTTTGATGCATTTGAAGGGTGCTTTGTCAAAAGCATTGAAATAAGTCCATTGTTGAAAAACAACCCCGCAATTTTGGAGGGATTCGACAGTGGCACGGTGCGGGCTGCAATAAAAAGAAATTCAGCCTCCATGCAAATGATAATGGCAGTTGGAATAACCCCAAAAACAGGGTGGATCAGTTCCAGGTTGGGAACAAAAATACCCCTTGACATTGAAATTGATGCGGAATTCTCAAGATTTATTGGAATGTGGCTGGCCGATGGATCATATGACAAGAACAGTGTAATTGTCTCGATAGTGGAACCGGAAGCACGGGAAACCGTGGAGAGCATCGCAGCAAGATTCGGTCTGAAAACAAAAATGCATTCGGACGGAATCAGCCTGATGATAAATTCAAAGCCGCTGAAACACCTATTGCAGAACGTGCTTGGGCTTGATGGAAATGCTTACACAAAAAAAATGCCGAACTGGGTGTTCAATCTCGGAAAAAAAGAATCCGCCGCCATTTTGAACGGATACTTTTCGGGAGACGGTTGGGTTAGAAAAAATGATATTGCAGTAAGATCTTCTTCACCACAACTGCTCAAAGATACCGGCACTTTCCTCCTTAAATTTGGCATTCCTCTTAGAGTAAAATGGAAAAAGCTGAAGGACAAAACATTCGAGGCGAGAATTTCCGGAGCAAAATTTCTGAAAAAATATGTACAGGAAATAGGTTTTTGCATCAACAAAAAAAATTTGGCTTCGGAAAAATGGATTACCACAACAAATCATGATGTTTCCGATGTGGTTCCCCTGCCAAAGCACTATTATAGGGAAATAAAAAAGGCGCTAAAACAAGAGGTTGGAAAAACAAGAACCTACAAAGGGTGGAAAAGTTATAATTATTCTGGAAACATGGGAAGGGAAACACTTCAAAAAATTGTTTCAAAATACGGAGATATGCTTCCGAAAGAACTCGGACAACTTGCATTCAACGACGTTTTCTGGGATCCTGTGGAAAAAATTTCCCGGGAAAATTTTGAGGGGTTTGTGTATGATTTCAGCGTGCCTGGAAATGAAAGTTTCATTGCAAACAATATTGTATGCCACAACACCAGAGAGCTTAGTTTGCCCGAATTTTTGCATTGGGTTCCAATGACAACAAGAGAACCTAATGCTGAGGGCAAAGGCGGAGTTTCAATGTTGAACCTTCTCATAAACAGTCTTAGACAGAGGCCGGACAGGATTATTGTCGGAGAAACTAGGAGAAGAGAGGAAGCGGAAGTAATGTTCGAGGCAATGCATACAGGACATTCTGTTTACACTACATTCCATGCTAATACCGCTGATGAAACAATTAGGAGATTTACAAACCCGCCGATAGATATTCCTCCAACGGTTCTTGATTCTGTACATTTGAATGTTGTAATGTTCAGGAACCGGAGATTGGGATTGAGGAGAATTTTACAGGTTGCTGAATTTGTTCCTGAAAAAAGAGGTTCGCAGGATACTTTGAAGGCAAACACGCTCTATCGCTGGAGACCGAATGATGATGCAATTGTAAAAGATGCGGATAGTATAAGATTGTTTGATGAGCTTTCAATGCACACGGGAATGACTTATGATGAAATAAAAAAGGATCTTGAGAAAAAGAAAAAAATATTGGATTGGCTGGTAAAAAATGATATTCATAATGTGAATGATGTTGGAAAGGTAATGGCGCGCTATTATCTTGATGAAAATGAAATTGTAAAACTTGCCGAAGGAAACAAAAAATTCGATTCATTATGAACGAACCGAAAATACCTTTCAGCCCGCTTCCGGGAAAAGTAATATACGCACTAGCGAAAAGGCTGCGCGGTCCCGGAGCAAAAGTTGCGAAATTGTTCCCTTTTCTCAAAACAGAGTTGAGGCAGGCTGAACTTGATTTTGATGAGAGCACTTACGGCGCAATAATGATTGTTCTCTCCGGATTCTATTTTTTGTTTGCCGCAAGTGTGGGCGGAATTTTTGCTTACAGGCTTTCTCCGCAGAATCTTATTCCCGCTTCATTGGGTTTGGGAATTCTTTTTGCATTATTGATTCTTGCGCAACTTGCATTTTATCCTAAAATAATTTTGAAAAAAAAAGTCAGGGATGTTGAAAGGAATCTTGTGTTTGCGCTTAGAACAATTCTCATTGAAATAAAATCAGGAGTAACATTGTTTGATTCAATAAACATTGTTGCAGAAGGGGACAATGGACAGGTTAGTAAAGAATTCAAAAAGGCTGTTGAAAAAATAGAAACCGGTTATTTTCAAAACGAAGCATTGGAAGAAATGGGGGAGAACAACCCCAGCCTTTACTTTAGGAGAACCATTTGGCAACTTGTGAACGGGTTGAAAGCCGGTTCTGATTTGAGCACAATAATGGAGTCCTTGGTTAAGGATCTTACAAGGGAGAAGGAGAACCAGGTTAGAAAATACGGGAATTCACTAAAACTGCTTTCATTGCTTTACATGATGCTTGGAGCCATAATTCCTTCACTCGGACTCACATTCCTCATTATTTTGTCCACTTTTCCACAGATAAAAATAAGCCAGGAAGTTTTTTGGGGAATGCTCGCATTCATTGGACTGGGTCAGTTTATGTTCCTTGGAATCATAAAATCAGCCAGACCAACGCTTTTGGGTGATTAAACGTGGTTTACGCTAGGTTTTCGGCACTAATTCCAAGACCTATTACGGAGGCTTTCAAAAAAGAACTCCACTATAATAGGATTGACATTTCCGAGCACAGGTTTGTGGGATTTATTTTCATATACGCGCTTTTTCTTGGAATTGGAATTGGGGCAAATGCATCACTTTTCCTTGGGTATCCTTTTCCAATAATTTTTTTGTTGACTTTTTTTGCTTTTGTACTTGTTGTTTACCTTATTCTTAGATTGAGTTCGGAGGGCAAGGGAAAATTTGTGGAAAGTATTCTCCCCGATGCATTGAGGTTGATTGCTTCGAACATGAAAAGCGGTTTGACAACGGAGAGGGCTTTTTTTGTTGCGGGAAGACCGGAGTTTGGAGCTTTGCAATTGGAATTGCGGGATGCATCAAAGAGAATTGCTTCCGGAGAAAAAATGGAAGTTGCATTAAAAGGAATGTCCGCGAACATAAATTCAAGAACGCTTGAAAAAACAATTTGGCTTATTTCACAGGGAATTAGAAGCGGCGGGCAGATTGCGGATCTTTTGTTCCAATTATCGGATGATTTAAAAGATCAGCAGAGTTTGCAGGAGGAAATCAATTCCAATATTTCGATTTACATTCTATTGATTTTGTTTGCAACTCTTTTTGGTGCCCCTGTTCTTTTTGGGGTTAGCTCTTTCATAGTTCAGGTGCTCACAAGCCAGATTGCTCTTGTCCCAAGTTTTGCTCCGGGAACGATTTCCAGTTCAGGGGGATTAGGAATTGTTTCCGGGTTTGCAAATGCGGAACCGAGTACTATTACAACGGATTTCATTCTTCTTTTCTCAATGGTTGCGCTTACACTTACCACAGTTTTTTCATGCCTAACCATAGGAGTAATCAACACGGGAAAAGAAATCGGGGGAATAAAATATGTCATTCCCTTGATGATTGTCGCATTCCTGGTTTTCTTTGCAATACGCGCGGTGCTTCTCACATTCTTTAGTAATTTGCTTTGATGAAACACTTTGTATTACACATTTTTAGTGTTACTCATACCTTTTTTGACGGTTTTGAATAATACAGACTTGGAGAGTTTAGTTGCTTGAATTTCTGCGTCTGATTTAAAATAGAAATTTCAAATTATTTAACTTGCCGTTCCGTTACATGTTGATGTTACGGTTCTTGCAAGACCGTCTCTGTCAAGATATCTAAAATTTACCAAAATAGAATATTCGGTTCCTCCATCAAAATCCTGATTTAATTGAATGGTTTCTGAAGCTGATGTTCTTTCCAATAAAGGGATTACTCTCGAACCCAATTCTGATGGTTCATCTAGTGAATCGCCAACACTAACGTTTACGTTTTCCAAAGTAGCTGCAGTTTGATTTGACAGAATCAATGTAAGAGTTTCATCACTCAAGTTATGATTTAGTATAAGAATTCCGGATGTTGTTGAACAAACACCCCCAGCAGTTACATTTCTTTCCGAATCATTGCTTCCAACCGCTCTTGTGTTTACCGTTGAACCGTTTCCTGTTTTTGCCGTTCCGTTGCAGGTTGATATAACTTTTCTTGCAAGACCGTCCGCATCGGTATATGAAAAGGAGATTTGTATTGAATATGTTTCCGAAGGCGATAAGCCGGGAGATAGTTGGATGCTTTCATTTTGAGTAATTGTCCCTAAGGAATTTATCACTGTTTTCCCTGATGTTGTTCCTGAAACTTCAATGTCAACATTTTCCAATATACTGCCAGTCTGGTTTGACAAGGCAAGAGTTATTTTGTCTTCTGTACCGCTAACGAGATGATTCGTTATCAGGATTCCTGATGTAGTTGAACAGGTGTTTCCTCCAACTTGCGATGGCTGGATAACAAACACGAGAGCTGCAAGCATAACAATAAGCATCGGGATTATCACAAAAATTACAATTACTAAAACAGCTATTGCAATTAAAACTTTCAACCAAGTTTGCATGAAAACAATAAACAATTTTGCTTTATTTAAGCATTGTGATTCAAAAAAAGTAGAAGATTTGGAAACCCCGAAGGATTTCCAAAAATCAAAATTTCAAATTATTTAACTTGCCGTTCCGTTACAGGTTGCTGTTACGGTTCTTGCAAAGCCGTCTCTATCGCTATAGCCGAAGGCAATTTGTAGAGAATACGTATCGCCTGCATTGAATGCCGGGGCTAACCCAATCCCTGCTTGCTGAGCTACTGTACCAAGGGTTGTTATTTGATCTGCCCCCCCTCCAGTTGTCGTAACTCCGCCGATTGTTCCAGTAACATTCACATCAACATTACTCAATGTGGATGCAGTCTGATTTGACAGAGCTAGAGTTATATTGCTGTCTGCTGCACTAACCTGATGGTTTGTCACCAGGATTCCTGATGTTGCTGAACAGGTGTTTCCGCCTACTTGCGATGGCTGGATTAGGAACACTAATGCTGCAATTACAATTACTATTACAACAAGCGCCCAACCGTAAGTCATCAAGTATTCAAGTGCGGACTGTCCTTTTTGATTGAATTTTATTGACATACCTCACATTCCTCCCTTTTAGTTGGTTTACACGGGCTTATTCAACCCGCAAAAAAGCTGAAGTAATATAGGTTATTATGTATTTAAAGGTTTTTGATTAAAAACAGAAAAAAGCGCAAAATTCACGCGAATTTCTGCTTTAAACGCGCTTCCACCGGTTTCGACACAATGTCTATTTAAGGAAACAACGGCATGCAAACCGGTTCTGCAATAAAAAACATTTAAATAAATTAAACACAGTTAATATTATTGATTAACATGTACTCGAAAACTGAGACTATTGAAAAAAAGCAATCAAAAAGAAATTCTGCTGAAGCCGGAAAAATAATCGCCATGATTAAAAAAGCTAAAAAGGATCCTGAAGTAATTGCTGCCGCAAAAGAATTCTACAAACATCACACCGGAAAGGAATTGAAGATTTCAAAGTGACTTTTCAATTTCTTTGAGCGTTATCAGTTTTGGGGATCTCAGACCGTTTTTATCGTTCACTTTTGTATAGGCTGCAATCGCATCTTTTGAAGCCATTGTCCTGCTGTCTTCGGTGCATATAATGTCGAGTTTTCCGATTGATGCCACGGCTACTATAACAAAATCGCCCAGCATTTTTTCTCTCGACTGATTTCCTTTGTACTCGTTCAAATATTGAATTGCAAGATAGCTTGAAATGTCGCCGGCCGGGAGCACGTGCTTTCCAACCAGGCGATCATAAACGCTCAACATCAAAACCCTTATCTTTCTTCCACCCACGGTTTTTGACATTGGAGTATCACGGAGTTGCTCTCTGATGACTTTGCAGCCATAAACAGAAACGGATTTTGTCCGGTCAAATTTTGAAAACAGATTTTCGTCAAGAGCAAGATGTTCATAAACACAGGTATCAAGCATTGCTCGAAGCGGTTGGGGCATAACAGTTTAATAGCTGGAAAAGAATAA
This sequence comes from archaeon, assembly GCA_035655435.1. Lineage (GTDB taxonomy): Archaea > Iainarchaeota > Iainarchaeia > Iainarchaeales > Iainarchaeaceae > UBA493. Next base: position 22,210 of record DASRUN010000059.1, read on the forward strand.
AAATACCCAGTAATTTAAGCCAAAAAAATTAAATAAATTAAACGCGCATAATAATATTGAGATGCACTCGAAAACTGAAACTATTGAGAAGCCTTATTCCAAGGCGGAGCTTAAAAAGATCGAAAAACTTTTTGCTGAGCTTCGAAAACTTAGCAAAACTAAGGAAGCAAAAGAATACGTTAAAGAAGTGGAAGCTTGCCTGAAAGCCTAAAGTTCTTGCTTCCACATAAAAGCATCACCCGAATTTTTTCTCCAGCCTTTCTTGCACGGGTTTGGGAACAAACTCTTTCAACGAACCTTTGTGTGAGGCGATTTCTTTTACAATGCTCGAGGTTACGTAAAAGTTTTTTTCGGATGTCATTACGAAAACTGTTTCAATTCCGGGATCCAAAACACGGTTCACTATTGCGTGCTGGAATTCAGTTGGAAAATCGCTTGTTTCGCGCAAACCCCTAAGAACAACGGATGCTTTTTCTGTTTTTGCAAAATCAACCAAAAGAGAGTCAAAGGATTTTATTTCAACATTTTTCATTCCATCCAAGGACTCTTTGAGCATTTCAACTCTTTCGCGCAAACTGAACAATGGTTTTTTGCCGGGATTTTCTGCAACTCCTATTGTTATTGAACCGAATAATTTTACTCCTCGTTTGATTACATCTAAATGACCGAAGGTTACTGGATCGAATGTTCCGGGATAGATTACTTTCACTTTGATTCCCCCTTTAATTTGGCCGCGATTTCTTCGGCTTTTTTTGATAAATCGTGCATTGAAACATTTGAATCAACTACAAAATCACATTTTGGTTTTTTCTTTTCCGCGCCCCATTGTACGGAAACTCTTTTTTCAAAATCCCCTTCAGTCATCCCTGTTTCAAGGGCTCTTGACAATGCGACTTCACGGGAGCAATCAACAAGGATTATTTTTTCGAACATTTTTTCGAAGCCGGCCTCAAAGAGAAGAGGAACTTCGACAAAAACTGTTTTTTCTTTGTGATCAATTTTTTTGATTTCATCTTTTATTAGCGGATGGACAATTGAATTAAGTTTTTCGAGCTTTTTTTTGTCGCCGAAAACAATTATTGCGAGAAGCTCGTTGTCAACATAGCCTGCGTTTATTACGGTGCTTCCGAATTCCTTTCCGATTTTTTGCTTCAAATCCTCTTTTTCTTCGTAAAGGCGATACACCATTTCATCGGCATAATATGCTTTGAAACCGAGCCTATGGAACACGTGCATCAACGCACTTTTTCCCACCGCAAGATTTCCTGTAACTCCGACAAGCATAGAAAAAAATGGGATTAAAAGGATTAAAATAGCTTGCATTTGGAAATTCAAGTTAAAAACACTTCCAGTTTTCTCATTGTAAATGAACTCGGAAATTTTCAGAGAATATGATATTCGCGGAATAGCCGACAGAGATATTCCGGATGAAACCGCGCTATTGATTGGAAAAGCATACGGGACTATTATACATAACAATGGTGATGTGTGTGTTGCGGTTGGAAATGATAATAGAAAGAGCAGTCCAAGGATTCTTGCGAAATTAAAGGAAGGAATTCTGAGTGCGGGAATTGATATTATTTATGTGGGAGAAATCTCCACTCCCTTGCTTTATTATGCGGTTCACAATCTGAAAGTGGATGGAGGAATTAGTGTTACTGCCTCTCATAACCCGCCGGAATACAATGGTTTCAAAATAATGGTGGGAAAGGATGCGATTTTTGGAAAAAAAATACGGGAAATCGCGCAAATTGCGGAATCAAAAAAATTTTTTGTTGCAAAACAGAAAGGGAAAATTTCAGAAAAAAGTTTGGATGAAAAATATTTGAATGAAATTGCTTCGCTTGTGAAAATTAAAAGAAAATTAAAAGTTGTTATTGATGCGGGAAACGGAATGGCTTCGGAGCTTGCGCCAAAATTGTTTGAAAAACTTGGCTTGAAACCGGTTTGTTTGTTTTGTGAAAAGGATTCGAGTTTTCCGAATCATCCCCCCGATCCGGTTGTTGAGGAAAATGTAAAAGATTTGCAGAAAAAAGTTTTGGAAACAAAAGCGGATATTGGAATTGCTTTTGACGGGGATGCGGATAGAGTTGGGGTTGTAACTAATAAAGGGCGACTAATTTTTGGGGATCAGTTGCTTTCAATTTTCGCGGAAGATGTTTTGAAAAGGAAAAAGAAAGCGAAAATAATTTTTGAGGTTAAGTGTTCGCAATCGCTTCCGGAATGGATTGAAAAAAAACACGGAATTCCAATAATGTGGAAAACCGGACACTCACTCATAAAGGCAAAAATGAAAGAAGAGAACGCAATTCTCGCGGGAGAAATGTCGGGGCACATGTTTTTTGCGGAAAAATGGTATGGTTTTGATGATTCGCTTCTCGCAGCGGCAAAAATGCTTGAAATAGCCTCAAATTCGGATAAAAGTGTGCAGGAAATGGTTGATGAGCTTCCAAAATACTTTTCAAGCCCGGAAATCAGGGTTGAGTGCGCTGATTCGAAAAAAGATTTTGTTGTAAAAAAGATTTCGGAAAAATACAAAAAATTGTATCCGAAGTCTATTACTATTGACGGAATTAGAATTGTGTTTCCTGAGGGTTGGGCGTTGGTGAGGAAAAGCAATACACAGGAAAAAATTATTCTCAGATTTGAGGCAAAAACCGGAAAAGAACTTGAAAGGCTTATTGCTCAAATAAAGCCGGAAGTCGAAGAATTGATTTTAATGGCAAAAAATTAATAGCGCACTAATTATTAAAAGTATAAAAATACTATAATAGGACTATAAATGTTCGGGTTGATTTTTGGTGGAACGTAAACTTTTTTTTGCGGTAATTCTTGCAACAGTATTATTGGCTCCGAATATTTTCGGCGCGAACACATTCTATTTGAGGGGAACCTCAAGCACTATAACAATTGACTCAACAACTTACAATCAATTGATCCCGTTTCCTCCGAACTCGAGCGCGGCAAAAACAATCATAACAAAAACAACTCAAACAGGAACGCATGAATTTGCATCCTGGCTTTCCGGCGAAATCGGATCGCTTACCGGAACAAGCTTCACTGCTTCAGGAGCAGCGTTTCTTTATCTTCCAAAGTTCGGCATAACAGGGGGATCGGGAGAATACAGGTGGAAATTATACGATTACACTTCCGGCACACAAACCGAGCAATTGGTTGCAACCTCAGCCTG
>DASRUN010000060.1:0-2563 GCA_035655435.1 archaeon
AAAATTACTAAATCAGCGCGCGTCGCTTGTTTGAAAAAAGCGGTTGATTTGGATGTATTATCTTTTTGTTAATTTCAAGACTTATGAAGAGGTCACGGGAAAAAAAGCTTTTTCACTTGCAAAACTCTTGTCCAGCTTTTCGGACGGCGAAGTTGATATAATTCCGGTTGTGCAGTCAATCGACCTGAAAGAAATTGCTTCCGGAATCTCACTCAATGTTTTTGCACAGCACGTAGATCCAGTTTCTTTCGGCTCCAACACCGGAAAAATAATGCCATTTGCTGTTAAGGAAACAGGCGCAGTGGGTGTTGTTTTGAACCATGCTGAATTTAAGGTGAGCAATGAGCACATAAAGAAAGCCGTCGAATTATGCGGAAAAATCGGTTTGAAAACAATGGTTTGTGCGGAGGATAAAAAACGGGCCATTGAAATAGCAAAGTTTTCTCCGGATTTTATTGCAGTAGAGCCCCCCGAGCTTATTGGAGGAAACATTAGTGTAAGCACCTCGAAGCCGGAACTCATTGAATCAACGGTTAAGGCAATTCATAAAATTAATCCGAAAATAATTGTTATTACAGGCGCGGGAATCAAGTCCGCAAAGGATGTTTCAAAAGCAATTGAATTGGGAACAAACGGGGTTTTTGTCGCATCCGGAATTGTTAAGGCAGACGATAAAGAGGCCGCTGTTAGAGAATTACTTTCCGGTTTTCCTGAGCGTAGATCAAATAAAGTCGAACCTTAATTTTTTTATTTAATTTTTTAAAGTGTTATTCCTTTTACAATTGTTTTTTCCCCTTTATTTGCTTCATAGGTTTCAATTCCTTTTTTCAGCACAGTTAGTCCTAGAAGCGCACATTTTATGCGTGTCTGGATTATGTTTCCAAGTTCTTTGAAAAGCTCTTCTTTTGTAATATTTTTCGCTTCCGTAATTGTTTTGCCTTTGACCATTTCCGTGAGAAGCGATTCGGATGCAACGCTGATTGCGCATCCGTTTCCATAAAATTTTATTTCCTCTATTTTTTTGTTTTTTATTCTCATTGTGAACCGTGCATAATCCCCGCAGCTCGGGTTTCCACCGCTTACATCCAGTTCTGGATTTATAACCTCGCCTTTATTGGTGGGATTTTTGTATAAATCCAATATTATTTCTGTGTAAATTTCCCCCGTCATTTCAAACACCAAAAACTTTTTTTGCCTGCATCAAGGCTTCCCCAAGATTGTCTATCTCTTCCTTTGTATTGTAAATGTAAAAACTTGCTCGTGCAACGCCCGCTATGTCCATTTCCTGCATTAGAGGTTGTGCACAGTGGTTTCCGGATCTTATTGCAATTGCATTTTCATCCAGAATTTGTGCAATATCATGCGGATGAACTCCTTGGAGGTTGAAGGAAATTATTCCAGCTCTTTTTTCTGCGCCCGGCCCATAAAGTTCAATTCCCTCTATTTCATTTAGTGTTTTGAGTCCATATTCAACAAGTTTGTTTTCGTGTTTATGAATGTTTTCCAATCCAATTTTTTTCAGATAATCTATTGCGGTTGAGAACCCTATTGCTCCGGCAATGTTTGGGGTTCCAGCCTCAAATTTCCACGGTAAATTATTCCAAGTGCTTTTTTCAAGTGTCACATGCGAAATCATATCTCCCCCGGTTAGGAAAGGGTCTATATTCTCAAGCATTTCTTGTTTCCCGTAGAGAACTCCAATTCCTGTAGGCCCTAACATTTTGTGTGCTGAAAACACTAGAAAATCCGCATTTATTTTTTTTACATTAATGGGCATATGCGGAGCCGCTGCACTCGAATCCGCAATAAATATTGACTTGTTGTCCTTTGCCATTCCTGCTATTTTGCGAACATCATTTATTGTTCCCAGAATGTTGGATGCCTGCGTTATGGAAACTATTTTTGTTTTTTTTCCAAGTTTTTTTTCTAAATCCGAGATATCAAGTTCTCCGGTTTTTGTTATTTCCGTAAATCTAAGTTTTATTTTTTTTCTTTTTGCAAGCTCCTGCCAAGGAACAAGATTTGCATGGTGCTCCATTACGCTGATAAGTACTTCATCCCCTTCCTTCAGCTCATTTCCAAGCGAATATGCAAGGAGGTTTAGGCTTTCCGTTGCATTTTTTGTGAAAACAATTTCTTCCATTCCGGTTGCGCCTATTAGGTTTGCGGTTTTTTCGTGTGCTTCCTCATATTTTCCGGTTGCCTTATGGCTGAGAAAATTTATTCCTCTATGTACGTTTGCATTGTAGTTCTCGTAGTAATCCACAATGCTTTCTATTACTTGTTTTGGTTTTTGGGTTGTGGCGGCATTGTCAAAGTAAACAAGTTTTTTCCCGCGGTGTTCCCTTTCCAGTATCGGAAAATCTTTTCTGATTTTTTTTGTGTCCAAATGAATCACGTTTTTGTGTTATATGAGGGATTCCAGTTTTTCCGCTAAAATTTTTCTTGTTGATTCAGACGCACGGAAAATAACGCTCTCCAAAAAACTTTTTATGATCATTTTTTCGGCTTCGTTTCTTTTAATTCCGCGTGATTGAAGGTAAAAAATTTCCTCTTCCTCTAT
>DASRUN010000061.1:0-13510 GCA_035655435.1 archaeon
TTCCATGAGAAATGAGGTAGTAAAAAAGTACATTGATAAGTACTCTTTAGGGGTTGTGGAAAACGAGAATTCCCTTGAACAGTACGCCAGTTTTTTCAGAAATATGGGCTTCAAAGAAACAATAGAGGAACTCATAAGAAAAAAGCTTGAGGAAAAAGTGTTTGTCCGCGTAATGGATTTAGGCTGCGGGAATGGGGGTTTTCTTGCCGCGCTCAAAAAAGAATTCGATGAACAAGTTCATACTATAGGCATTGATCTAATGGCTGCCGAAAAACACCCGGATGAAATGGTTATAGGAGATGCTTTAGAAGTTCTGTTCCCAAAAGAAATTGATTTTGTTTTTTCATTCCGCTCGCTTCACGAAATCGGCGAACCTGAAAAAATCGTGGAAAAAGTTTACGATTCTCTTGCAAAAAACGGAAAGGCATTCCTTTCCTTCAGAACAATGGATTTGTACGCCGGAGGAAAAGGCCTTGCGGAAATCGGGGAAAAAGAATTGAAACAACTCACTCAAATGGTGCGAAAAGGAAAATTGAATTCGCTTAAAATTAAAGGTTTTGAAGTTTCGGTTAAAGATGAAAAAGGAAAAGCCCACACTGCCGGTGTGAACATCTTTTTAGAAAAATGATTTTATTCTTCGTCTTCCATTTCGGTTTTTTCGTGCATTGGATTCCCGCAGCAATGATTTATTTCAACTTGTTTGCCGCAGGTTTCGCAAGCCAGCATATTTCCGTTAACAGTCATGGGTTCATCATGACACCTATTGCTTTCCACTTTACATCCGCAATTATCACATGTTAGTACAGCCATTTTTTTTACAACTCCTTACTTTTTTTGTTTAAATATCTGTTTGCTAAAAAATCAATGCTTGTTCATTTGTTGTTGAACTCGTCTCTTTGTTGATTCTAATTGTGCTGCCAATGCTTTTTCAAACCTTTTCAATCTTTTTTCTCATTCTTTCACCAATTCTCAACAATGGTTTTTGCCAAATCAATTTTGTTTGATTTGTGTGCTATGGTGTTGCAGCTTGTAATTGTATTTGCGCCTGCTTTGAGCATTTTTGCGTGTGCGTTTTCCGCGAAGATTCCATGAATACAGATGCAATGCACGCTCTTCGCCTCTTTTTTGCGCACGGTTTTAATTGCCTCAATCATCGTGTGCCCGCTGCTGATGATATCATCCACAATAACAACATTCTTTCCTTTCCACGCCAATTCTTTCACAACATTCACTTTCACATTTCTCGCGGAATGTCTTTGCTTTTCAAAAATCGAGGATTCAAAACCTATTTTTTCCGCAATTACAGCAGCCCACTGCGAACTCTCACTATCAGGACCTATTATTACAGTATTTTTAGCACTGAATTTTTTCGAAATATAATTCGCAATATCATTGTTCGCGGTAATTTTTTTTCTTTCAATGTGAAACAATTCCGCCAAATTGCGTATTCGATGCAAGTGCGGGTCAACCGTAACAATTTTGTCAAGCGAAGTGTTCAGTAAATGCGCCATAATATGATTTGACAACGCTTCTCCGGAATTGAAAACTTTGTCCTGGCGCATGTACGCTAAATAAGGTGCAACTCCGATTACTTTTTCCGCCCCAAGTTGTTTTGCGGTAATTCCCGCCCAATATAATTCCAAAAGAGAATCATTAGGGTTTGGGGACATGCTTTGCACGAGAATAATTTCTTTTCCCTTAACCGAATCTAAAAAGCGGATGTAGAATTCTCCGTCAGGAAAATTATCCGATTTCAAATTTCCAAGCTTTGCTTTTGCAGCTTTTGCAATGCTTTTTCCCATTTCCCGGGAATTGCGCAAAGGGAAGACTAACATGCAACTAATACATTTCTCTTATTTAATAAATTTTCATTTCCGTGAATTTCATTCCTTTAAGACTTTTATTATGTCCTTGAATCCAACTATGTTTATTGGAAATGTATAGGATTGGATCATTATTGAAAATACTCCTGTTATGAAAAAAGCTAGCCAGGGCATTGTCCAGATAAGTATTGTAACTTCCTGGAAATTTGTTAAGAAACCTTGAATAATTGCAATTATTGTAAAAATTGCTGTCTCTGTATGTGCGGTTTTCAATTTGTACTCTGCTTCAATTGTTTTACGATCAAGCTTGGTTTTCCACATTAATGCATAAATAACTATTATTGCCGCGACAAAAATGTAGGTGCTAGATTCAGCCTGTTTAACATAACTAAATTGAATAAACAGTCCTAAAAAAAATAAAACTATTATTGCCGAGAGAACAAGGATTAGCTTAAATATTTTTGATGCAAAACCCATGCATTGTATAATTGAAATGCAATATTTATTCCCTCGCGATTATGTATACTTGCCTTCTTGCATTCAATTCACCACTCATCAGTTACTACTTTTTCTAAAAATGGTGTTTTTTAGGGTATTGGTTTATATTCATTTTACTGGAAGTATAACATAACTTACAGTTATTTGGTTTTTTTTTGGAAGGGGTGTTTAAATGAAGGCAATAGTCACAAAAGCGCTTGATAGGATAAAGACCGAGGAAACGGTTAAAGCAAAAGCAAGGCCAAAGCGCAGGAAAAAAGCCGAATATGATGATGAAGCCCTCACAAAACTTTTGGAGGCAAGCAAGGCAAAAATTTCCGTTGTAGGAGTTGGGGGCGGAGGATGCAACACAATCCAAAGAATGACCCAAGTTGGTATTTTGGGCGCAGAAACAATTGCAGTTAACACAGACGCACAGGATCTTTTGAAGGTAAAAGCGGGAAGAAAAATTCTTATAGGAAGAAAACTAACAAGGGGTTTAGGTTCCGGATCAGACCCAAGCGTTGGAGAAGCTTCCGCGCAGGAATCAATAGAAGAATTAACCGATTTGCTTGCCGACAGCGACCTTGTTTTCATTACATGCGGAATGGGCGGCGGAACAGGAACAGGAGCGGCTCCGGTTGTTGCGGAACTCGTGAAAAAAGTCAAGGCTCTAACAATTGGAGTTGTAACAATGCCATTCACCGTTGAAGGAAAAAAGAGAATGGAAAACGCAATGCACGGAATCGCAAACCTAAGACAATATGCCGACACAGTAATAATAATTCCAAACGACAAAATTTTGGAAATAGCACCAGATCTTCCGGTTAATGCGGCATTCAAAGTTGCGGATGAAGTTCTCACAAACGCCGTTAAAGGAATAACAGAAATGATTACAAAACCAGGTCTAATTAATTTGGATTTCGCTGACCTTAGAACAATTCTTGAGAAAGGCGGAGCAGCAATGATAGGATTAGGAGAAAGCACGGTCAAAGGCGGAACAAGTCCTGATGCACGCGCACTCGAAGCAGTTGAAAATGCATTAACCTCTCCATTATTGGATGTTGATATTTCCCACGCAAACCGCGCACTCATAAATGTTGTTGGAGGTTCCGACATGACACTTAGAGAAGCGGAAATGATTGTTGAAGCGGTTTCAGTCAAAATCCATTCCAATGCTCATATTATTTGGGGTGCAATGATCGACGACACAATTCCAAAAAACCATATTCAGGCAATGGTTGTCATCGCGGGCGGAAAATTCCCATACCTTGACGGCAATGCAAAAGACATGGAGCACATTGATTTGGGAGTTCAGTTCGCGGACTGAATTCCGAAATCCTAATTAATACCTTATTCTAATTTTTTAGTTATGAGACTTTCCAGAAAAGAAATAAAGGGTATTGTGCACAAGAATCAATTTCATGCCTCGGTAGAAAATCTTGGGGCAGAAAGGCGCAAAGAAGAATTGAAGCAGGCAAGGGAAAAGTACAGGCCTATTTTGTTAAACAATGCCAATGCAAGAGAACGTGAAAATAAAACCGGGGATGACGAAAGAATCGCCAAAGAAACGGAAAATTTTCTTCACGGAAAAAGTTCAACTGATTTTATTGTCAAGAGTAATTTGCTTATTGCAAAATGCGAGGATGTTTTAAAATTTGGGCAAAGATCTTCCAATATAACTAATTTATTCGAATTTGAGGGGGATCCTTTCAAATACCAATTGGTTACCAAAAAAGGTATTTACAAAAACTGCGTAATTGCAATTGGTGAAAGAAACAATATTCGGTATATGTACAAAAAAACAAAGGAAGGATGGATTGACATTACAAAGAGTTACTGGGAAAATCACCCTTAATGACAACGCCTTTATTTTTAAAGTTAACCGACCTCTTTTTTGTCTGATCCAAATGGTCGATATCCAGGCTTTTATTCAATCCAGTTTGAGAATATTCAATGTTTCAAGGAAACCCGCGTGGGCGGAATACAGGGTAATGGCGCAGATAACGGGCTTGGGGATAATAATTATAGGAATTATCGGTTTTTTCGTAAAGCTCATTCTGGAAGGAATCCTTAAGCTTTAAGTCCAATACAATCATTTTTAAACATTTTTCCAGCGAATTGAGTAACAATTAACCTTTAATTCTTTTAATTTTGCGGTTGATTTTCAATGATTTTCACTATAAGAACCACTGTAGGACAGGAAAGCCTTGTCGTTGATATACTCACACACAAAATCAAAAAAGAAACCCTTAACATTTACTCAATAAGCGTAATACCGGGATTGAAAGGCTACATCCTCATTGAAGCGGACACGGAAATAACATTGCAAAGAGCAATTCAGGATGCTTCACACATAAAAGGCAGAGGAATTGTCGGGGGAGAAGTAAAAATTGATGAATTATCGGGGTTGTTAGAAGCAAAACCGCTCATGAAGAGCATTAAGGAAGGAATGAAAGTTGAATTAATTGCCGGCCCATTCAAAGGAGAAAAAGCAAAAGTTTTGAGAGTCAACGATACAAAAGAAGAGGTTACGGTTGAAATGCTGGAAGCCGCAGTTAAAATTCCGATTACAATTCACGCAGAACACATTAGGATTTTGCCGGAATAAATGGGGTTGATGAAAAATGGCAGAAAATTTTAATTTTATGAATTGGGGGAATTAAACGTGGCAGAAGTAAGTGCATTGGTTGAAGGCGGAAAAGCAACAGCAGGAGCTCCATTAGGACCGGCTTTAGGCCCTCTAGGGGTTAACATTGGAGATGTTGTTTCCAAAATAAATGAAAAAACAAAAAGCTACTCGGGAATGAAAGTTCCGGTTACAATTGAAATTCACAAAGATAAATCTTACGAAATAATAGTCGGTTCTCCTCCAACAAGCGCTCTAATTGTAAAAGAATTGAAAGCACAAAAAGGCGGAGCAAACCAAAAAACAGACGCAGTCGGAAACCTAACCATGGTTCAAGTCAAAAAGCTCGCGGAAATGAAACTCGAAGCACTAACATCAACAACACTTTATTCCGCCGCACGCGAAATAATAGGAACGTGCAATTCAATGGCAGTTACAATTGAAGGATTGCGCGCAAAAGAAATGCAGGCCGAATTTGAAGCAGGAAAATGGAATTCATTTTTTGGCCGCGAAGAAAAGCCGGCTCTTACAGCAGATAATTTTGCTTCAGAAATCAAAAAAGAAGTTTCACACTTAAAAGCAGAAGCAAAAGTTGTCATTGAAAAAGTCGAACACAAATTAGAACACCTTGCGGAAGAAGCAAGAGAAAAAATCCACAAAGCAACCGCTCCGCAAATTTCAAAACCTGTTGAAAAAAAAGAACTTCCAAAAATGGAAGCAAAACCAATTCAAAAACCTGAATTAAAAGAAAAACCTAAGGTAAGTGGGACCGCAGGTCGCACAGGTCTGACGGCGGACCTCTCCGCCGTTCCAAAAAAGGAAACTTACATGCAGCACATGGCCAAACTAGAAAAAGAGGTCGGCCTAAAAAAGAAAGATTTCATCCAAGATAAACCTCACGCAAAAGTCGAAACAGAAACAATAAAATCAAACGACTCCGAAATCATAAGGCCGAAAAAGAAAAAATAATTTTACTTATTCAATGCTATAGAAAATTACTCTAATTTCTCAATCTCTTCTTTTATGGAATTGAACTTTTGTTTTAAGTCCTTTCTGATGGTAGTGTATTGAAAATAATTGAACACCATTACCATTACAAAACTGAAGAAGAATCCTCCAATCAAAAACTCGGCTCCTATTTGTATGGCACCAAATAGGTCAATTAAATAGCCTGCAGTTGGTATAATAAGAGAACTAGCTGTGGAGGTAAATATAAGTTTTGTTATTTCTTCTGTAGAATTTTTTTCAGAAAATACTGTGCCCAATTGTAAATTTTGCTCAATTAAATCAGACTGAATGCCATAATCACTTGACAATGCTGCTAAGCAAAAATTGGTTGAAAGAGTTTTTACTCTCTTTATCGCATTATGCGATAGCATGAATGTTGATGGGTAATAGAGAACACGTTTCAACAATTTTACTGGTTGATTTTTTTCATCAGGAAGAAGAACCGAATCTTCAATGGTTCTATTATATTTTTTTGCGAAACTGGCGATTTTATCACTTATTTGTTGAAATTCCTCTAGCTTTTTGGCATCTGCTTTTGGCAAGAGGAATCACTGGTCATTAGCCATTAAAACCGAGGTAATGAGTGCAATACTTACAACCATCCCAAGAAATAGTGAAACAAATGCTATATATGTGACCGCGCCTGCAATCATGGCGGATCCAAGCCAAGTTATAATCGTTTCCATGAGTAAATGATGTTCAAGCAGAAATATATACTTTCCTCTTCAGATCATAAATTCAATCTAAAAATGGCTTGTTCAATAGAAATCTCAAATACGGCTAAACTTATAGTTTAGTGGGGGTTTCTGCACTTTCCTTTTCAAATACCTTTAAAAGCCTTTTCCAAGGCATTTTGTTAGTAATAAGCTCTATTTTTAGAGCCGACTCTCCCGCTTGCGGGAGGACACCAATTCGTTGGTAGGTTATTTCAATGCAAAAAAAAGACGTTCTAAAGACACTTGAGTTTGCCAGAAAACTCAGCAAAAAAAGAAAATTCGACCAATCGGTTGAAATGATTCTAAACTTCAAAGGAATCGATTTCAAAAAAGCCGATAACAGAGTAGAAGTAGATGTAAAACTGCCCCACGCAACAGGAAAGCAAGGGGACATAAAATCACTTGTTTTTGCAAGAGACAAAGCATTCGCACAGGATCTCAAAGGAAAAGCCTCAAGAGTTATAATGGATTCTGATATCCAAGAACTCAAAAAGAAAGAGATAGACGAACTAATGAAAGATTACACTGCTTTCTTTGCTGAAGGACCGGCAATGTTAACAGTTGGAAAATATTTAGGACAGCAACTCGCTCCAAAAGGAAGAATGCCAAGACCAATTCAAGCTAATGTTGCAGCATTCGAACAAATCCTCAAAGGAGCTAGCACATCAACCAAGGTTACAAACAAAAAAGGAAAATTCATGCCGGTAATCCACTTGATGGTTGGAAAAGAATCATTCAAAGACGAACAAATTGCAGACAACATTATGGAAGTTTACAATGCAGTTACAGCAACTCTTTCAAACAAGGAAGCAAACATTAAAAATATTATAATTAAAACCTCCATGGGAAAACCGGTTAAAGTCGGTCAGGATTATTCGCAAATCCAAGAACCAACCAAACCTGTTCCTAAAGAAAAGACTACTAAAACAAAGGGAGGCACAGCAAAATGACCTCACACACAAGGCCGTGGAAAGAAAAACAATTGGCAGAACTTAAGCAACTTATCAAAAAATACCACGTAATAGCAGTCGCTGACATAAGCACATTCCCTGCAGCACTTTTCCAAGTGGTTAGAAAAAAACTTGCAGGAAGAGCAGTTATAAAAGTTTCAAAAACCAAAGTCATAAAAAAAGCCCTAAAAGAATCAGGGAACTCAGTTCATTTAGTTGATCACGCAAAGAAAAATTGTGCGGTAATTTTTACAGACATGAATCCGTTTGAATTATTCGCATTTTTGAAAAAGAACAAGGGTAAAATTCCCGCAAAAACAGGTGCAATAGCGGAAGAAGATATTAAAATTCCGGCAGGCGATACAGGTCTTCCTCCGGGACCGGCATTGAGCGATCTAAAAGCAGCAGGATTAAAAGTTGCGGTTCAAGGAGCTACAATAGCAATAATGGATGATAAAGTCGTTACAAAAAAAGGCGAACCAATAAGCGCGGCTGTTGCCGGAACACTTTCAAAACTTAATATTAAACCGTTCAAAGTCGGATTAAAACTTGTTGCAGCTCTTGAAGGTGCACAAATTTTCAAAGCGGAAGTACTCAACATTGACACAGAGGAAATGCTAGAGAAATTTTCGAGCGCTCATAGGAACGCATTCAACCTCGCATTCAATGCATCAATCTTTACAAAAGAAACAACCGAATTGTTTGTTTCAAAGGCATTCAACAATGCAAAGGCAGTTGCTTTGGAAGCCAATTTTGTTACAAGTGCAACAATAGGATTATTGCTTGCAAAAGCAAATGCACAGGCTAAATCCGTAAAAGGAATGGTCAAGGACATTCCGGAAGATTCAAAAAAGGAGGACGCGTAAAAAATAATTTTTTTTACTTGCATTTAACGAGGTGAAAACTATGGAGTATGTATACGCAGCAATGCTTTTGCATTCCGCAAAAAAAGAAATAACAGAAAGCGCTGTTAAAAAAGTTCTTGTAGCAGCAGGCGTTGACGCCGATGAAACAAGAATCAAAGCTTTGATAGCTTCTTTGAAGGACATTAACATTCAAGAGGCAATCGACAAGGCGGCAGTCGCAGCACCAGTTGCAGCGGCACCGGCAGCAGCACACAGTGGACATGCAAAGCAAGAAGTAAAAGAAGAAGAAAAGGGAAAAACAGAAGAAGAGGCCGCAGAAGGACTCGGAAGCCTGTTCGGATAGGGTTTACTCTATCCCCCCATTTTTTCTTTTTTTTAGGACATCTAATTTTTTTCTTAAGTTTAAATATTTTGAATAATTTACAAATGAAAAATTGTCCAGTGGGATTTGGATTAATAAAATAATTTTACGCGTGCCTATGCGCGCCAATTGAAATGTGCCAGAGCTTTTTCAATGCCTTGATTGATTTCAAAGCGAGCGGTGCGGCAAAGAAAACCATTAGCAAAAACGCAACCATTGCTCTTCCATAAGGAATCGGAATTCCAATTTCAGGAATCGCACCATAAAGCTGCATTGCAATCCATCCAATGCAAAGAATCAGTATCAAATTAACCCCAAAATCGTGTAAATGTTTCAATGATTCAGGAGTATGTTCCTGAACAGGTTTTGCCATTCCGGGTCGCGGTACGATAGAAGGAACCATCGATGTTAACTTTTCATGCAAATCAAGATTTTTGTAAAGCGGTTGGAAAATAAGCAACGTGAAAAGTATAATTAGAAATGCAGTCGCGGAAAGAATTGCAGATTCAAAAGGCGGAAGAATCGGTATAACCGAAATCGCTATTATAATAACAAATTCTCCAAGAGGAGTCAAAAAAATTGCTACCTCGCTGGATTGCCTGTTAGTAAGAGAAAACAGCGGCCCCACAACACTGAAAATAACCGCATTAACAACGACAATTGCAATTGCGAGAATCGCGGCCAGGCCAACAATCAAAAACAATTGTTCTGTTTGCGGCAAAATAATTTGATTGAGCTCCTTGTTGAAAAAAAGGCTTGCGCCAAATGAAACAAAAAAGAACAAAAGGAAAAAATCCCTTACGAAACTTATTTGGTGCTTTATTTTTTCACCGGCCCTTAATTCAGAAAGCGCAAAACCGGCAAAATATGCTCCTATCGCGGTTGAAAGATTCAAAAAACCTCCGAGAGTCGCAACAAGCAATCCAACTCCGAGCGCGTAAATAGTAAGTTCTGTTGAACTCAAATCATGCGAATCAAAAATCTTTTCCACGCGCTTTGAAAGCTTGTGAACAACATAAAAGCTCACAGCCGCAAACACAAGTGCTGTGAATGAAAGTTGTAGCGCAGAACCGGAACTTGAAAAACTTGTGACAAAAACGAGAACTATTATTCCCAAAAAATCCTGTAAAATGAGAATAGCCAAACCCATTTGTGCGGATTCCTGTTGCATTAAACCCCTGTCAAGCATGAATTTTCCAACAATTGCCGAGCTGGTGCAGAAAAGCATTATTCCTATCACGAGGGAAAAAATAAATGAGAATCCTGCCAGCGTTGCAATCAAAAATCCGGTGCCTGCAAGTGCAATCATGTCAATCAAAGCAAGAATAAGAGTTGGAACGCCGGCTTTAATGAACTGCTTAAACGAAAGCTCTATTCCCAAATAAAATAAAAGTACAAATAATCCTAATTCCGCAAACGATTCGATTAGAACATCCTGCGGGCTAATGAAACCGAAAACAAAAGGTCCCAAAAGAAATCCCGAGAGAATAAAACCAAGAACCGGGTTTTGGCCAAGCCTCTTCAAAACAAAGCTAAGCACAAGGCTGAAACCCAAAATTATTCCTATTGTTGTCAGGGGAAAAATCTGTTCTTCCAAGAAAAATCAATTAAAATAAACGCTTTTTTGGTTTATTAAAGGTGATTATGAAACACAATGTTGTTTCCAAAAGCATTTTTGCCTATTTTTTTGAAATTGTTAGCCGAATTCCTCTTTTCAGACAAACCTATTTAAACAATTGAATCCTAATTTATTAGCCGATTCAAGGTGTTATCTTTTGCAAAAATTCTATGTAATTTCGCTCATATTCCTATTGCTATTGTCAAACCCCGGCTTTGCTGTGATTTTCAATGATTCAATAAATATTTACGCCGTAACAACCTCCGGAGAGGGGTTGGTTGCAAATTTGGATCTCAAAATAGAAAATGGCACCGGAAAAATTTGGAGCGCTGTAACACCTTTAGTTGGAACAAGCACCCAGCAGGCTGAACGAACTGCTGTTCATGTTGCAAAAAATTTTTTCCCGGGCACAAACAAGTACGATTTCAAATATACTATAAGCTCAGATGCCTCCGTTGTCGAAGGACCGAGCGCGGGAGCGGCAATGACACTTCTCACAGTCGCAATGCTAACCAATAGAGACCTTCCCACAAATGTAAGCATTACCGGAACAATAAATGAAGACGGTTCTGTCGGTCCTGTCGGCGGAGTATTTGAAAAGGCAAAGGAAGCAAGCCAAACCGGAGTAAAATTATTTTTAATTCCAAGGGGCGAGGCAATACAAACCGTTCGTTTGGATGGGCAGGTTAGAAGCGTGAATCTTCTGGAATATGCTCCCGCAACATGGGGGTTGAAGGTTGTGGAAGTTGAAACAATTGACGATGCATTGGAATTTGCATTCTCAAATGTTGAAGAAATAGATGTGAATACAATCGCACAGGAAATAGTTCCTGATTTTGTTCCGGAAAAAATCCCGATTCCGGAACATCTTGGCTCTTTCAAAATCCTAACAACAAATTACCTTAACGAAACAAAACAAATTGTGGGAGAGGCCAGAAATGCGCTTGCAGGAACACTTTTGGAGGATCCTGATGCAACCTCATTCCTCTTGAGCGTTCTCAATGATTCCGAGCAGACACTTTCAAACGCGGAAATCCTCAATGAACAGAATTACCTTTATTCAGCGGCAAACTTCGGCTTCCTCGCAAGAGTGAATGCAATTGTAGTAAAGGAAATCGCCACAAACCCGGATATTCTCAGAACAGATTCAACTTCCCTTGATTTGAAAGTATTGGAATTAGATAAAGAACTCAATGATTTTGAAAAAGATCTTGGAGGAAACATTCCGAAAAGCGGTTTGGAATGGTTTGCTTCCGCACAGCAAAGATTCACTTACGCAAAACTAACAGTTCAAAAACTCCGAACTCAGGAGGAAATCATTGTCAACGGAACCGAGGATGATGCACTAAGACAACGGTTAGAAAAAATTCAGGATTATGCTTTTGCCGCGGCTTGGCTCGATGTTTCAAAGGACTTTTACTCTTTATCCCTTGAATCAAACGGACTTGTAAAACCCGGAGATGATTTCAAACCTCAAGCCGATGCATTGATTTCCGAATCCGAAACAGGATTGAATTCCCTTGAGCTTGAAACTCCGCGCGAGGACATCCAAAGGCGCATTGACTCGGCAAAAATCCAGAGTGAAAAAAATTGGTTTGAAGCATCTTTTTTTGATGCGGCATCCGCAAAGGCGCTTGTGGACGCGGAAAAAGCAGTTGCCGAAAAAAGCAATGAAGAGCTCAGAAAATTATTGGAGGATAAAATTCTTGAGGCTGAAAACAAGATTGCCGATTCAAATGCAAATGTAGGTTGGCCAATACTTTTTTTGGATCACGCAAAATACTTTTTAGAATCGGCAAAATATTATGATGAAAGGGAATTAACCGTGAGCTCAACAAACAACCTCAAATCAGGAATGGGGTTGGCATTCCTTGCAAGCGAGCTTTTTGATGCAACAGACTCCATTGTTGTTGCGTATTCAAATAAAGAAATTGTGCAGGAATCGACAGAGGTAAGTAGGCTTCCGGAAAAGGAAGACAACTTCTTCCTAATAGGAGCGCTATTGTTCTTCCTCGCATTCTCAATGGTATTATTGCTCCTTCTCCTCAGCTATGCCGGAGGAAACAGGCAGAAGCAAATAATGCTTGAAACCGAAATACCGCGAATAAGAAACTTGATCAGGAATTCCGATGAAAAATTTCTTAGGGGAGAAATAAACAGCGATGAGCATTCAAAATTAAAACAAAAATATTCCAACGAACTCAATTTTTTGGAATCGCAGAGAAGAATAAGGGCGGAGCACGTGCTTGCAATCGATGATTATTCAAGCGAAATCGATTCGGTGAATGAAAGGCTTGTCGCTCTCAAAAAACACTTCAAAGAAGGCATATTGTCAAAAAAAGAGTTTGCGGACAAATCAATCGATTATTTGGGAAAAATGGAAAACTACAAAAGCAGATTGGGCGCCGAACTAAATTTCATTGAAAAACAGAAAGAGCTTCTCAAAAAAATAAATCTGGATGCAATGGGTTCGGAAAGGATTTTAGACAAAAAAAGCTCGGTGGAAAAAAAATCCCCTGCGAAAAAACCTTCTCCGCAAGGAAAACAAATCGGCCCAAAATGGAAAACCAATCCAAAAAACAAGAAAAATAATTAACAATCTGTTTTATTTTTTCTTCTCTGTTTTTTTCTTCATGAGCCTTTCAATTGACTGCTGTGAAAGCTCGCCTTTTTCAAAAGCATATGTCTGGAGGAATTGGATTGTTTTGTACGTTCCAAAAAACAATAGCATTGCAACAAACAGCGTGGAAATGAGTACGAAAATCGTTGAAACCTGTGGGTCAATGGAAAAATAAAACGTGAGAAAAATTATTAGTTGAATGGCAAAAACCGCCTCTATTATTATGAGAATCCAGTTGATTGTTGCCGCAAATTCGTCGCTATAGAGTTTTTTAATCGCCTTTGCTCCGAAAATCGCGGAAATGCCGATGATTATTATTGCCGCAACATTGAATATGCTCGTGAGAGTGAAATCAATTGCCATTTTTGTTTCCCCCTGAAAGTATCTTGTTTGAGAACAATTCAGCCTCTTTGATTGCAATCATCAGTGAAACTGCCATAAA
>DASRUN010000062.1:0-5290 GCA_035655435.1 archaeon
TTGTCCGCGAACTCCTCGATGCAAAGGCTAATGTAACTGTTTTAGACAATTTTTTGAGCGGCCAGCACGAGAATTTGGCAGAGGTTAAGGACAGCATAAAACTTATTCAGGGTGATGTTCGTGATCCTACTCTTTTTGAATTATTGGTGAAAAATAAAATAGAGTTTGTATTCAATCTGGCGGCCATGCCTTATATTCCTGAGTGCTATGACCAGCCTGCAGATTTTTTTGATATCAATGCCAACGGCGCATTAAACCTTTTGCTCGCGTGCAAAAAAGCGGATGTGGAGCGCATAGTCCAATATTCTACTTCCGAGGTTTATGGGACAGGTCGCCAAATGCCGATGGATGAGTATCACCCCCTTCATCCCCAGTCCACTTATGCGGTTGCCAAGCTTGCTGCAGATAGATTGTGTTTCACTCTTTTTCATGAGCAAAAAATCCCGGTAATTATTTTGCGCCAATTCAATGTTTTCGGGCCAAGAGAAACCCACCCATACATTATTCCGGAACTCATTACGCAGTTATCCAAATCCAACAAATTGCGTCTCGGGAACATACATGCGCTTCGTGACTTCACCTATGTCACAGATGCCGCACAAGCAGCCGTCGGGTTAATCAAGCATGAAAAAGCCGAGGGTCAGGTATTCAATTCAGGTTATGGGAAGGAGTATTCAATCAAGGAAATTGCAGAAATGACTGGCAAGGCAATGGGTTATGATTCTGTCCAGATAGAAATCGAGCAGAGTCGCGTGCGACCATTGGATGTAGAAAAACTGCAGGCAAGTTATTTCAAGTTGCATCGCCTCACCGGTTGGGAACCATCTGTTTCATTTGAGGATGGGTTGAAAAAAACCGTGGCATGGTTCAACGAACACGACCAGCGTTGGCCATGGGAAAAAGAGTTGCACAATACGCTTGCTGAAAAGGTCAAGCGATTCCGAAAACAAAACAATTCCGGTGCCAAATTATAATTACGGCAAACTAATAAAGTGATTCGTTGATTTGATTGATAGTGTGGTTAGAAAGATTCTGGAAAGTTCTGGTCGAGTTCAATGGGTAAAAAGATTGTGGTTGCAGGCGGTGCCGGATTTATAGGAAGTCACTTGTGCGATTTTCTTATTGACAAAGGGGAGGAAGTAGTCTGCATTGACAGCCTTATAACTGGTGACGAAAAAAACATTGCCCATCTAACTGGTAAAAATTTTTTTTCGTTTATAGAAAACGATGTTTCACAAAGCATTTCCTTGGCTTTTCCGGTGAAACAGATTTATAACCTTGCATCTCCTGCATCCCCTGTTGATTACCAGGAAAAACCGCTTGAAACACTTGCCGCTGGCTCTCTTGGAGTAAGGAACATGCTTGAACTTGCAAGGGAAAAAAATGCGTCTTGTTTGTTTGCTTCAACTTCAGAGGTTTATGGAAACCCGCTTCAGCATCCCCAAAAAGAAACTTATTGGGGAAATGTAAATCCTGTTGGGCCAAGGAGTTGTTATGATGAAGCGAAAAGGTTTGGAGAAGCAACTTGTGTCGCGTATAAAAAAGTTTTTGGGATTGACGTGAAAATTGCGCGCATTTTCAACACTTATGGGCCGCGCATGCGTAAGGAGGATGGACGAGTAGTTCCGAACTTCATTGACCAGGCTCTGCACAACAGGTCCATTACTATTTATGGTAAGGGGGAACAGACAAGAAGCTTTTGCTATGTTAGCGACATGGTTGATGGTCTGTACAAGCTCATGAATTCAAAAGAAATGGGACCAATCAACATTGGCAATCCTAAAGAAAAAACGATCTTCGAGCTGGCTGAACTAATAATCAAGCTCACCGATAGCAAATCGAAAATAGTTTACAAACCCCTTCCCCTTGATGACCCGGAGAGAAGGCTTCCTGACATTATGCTCGCAAAGGAAAAACTTGGATGGCAGCCAAAAGTGGGTTTGGAAGAAGGGTTAAATAAAACGGTTGAATTCTTTTCCTAAATAAGTATTTTTCAGGAAACTGGTTGGTGGATGAAAGTGAATACAAGTAAGGGTCTTTTAATGCTTTTAATCTTCATGGGCATTGCAACGCTAATTTCCCTTTGGTCGCTTTATATTTACCGGTCTGCCATAATAATACTGATTGTTTCTATTGTGCTTGCTTATTTTGTACACAAAAAAGGTTTTCTGGATTTTGGGGGCATTAGCACGGCGGCTTTTGGCATGGCCTTGCTTGTTGCAGTGTTAGCCGCATACCCTTACTTATTCGTTACTCCGTTTGTGGATGCCAGTGCTGATCCTGCCGCACATATCAGCAGCTTGGCGATTCACGAAACAGAACCTAAAACATATGCCCCGTTTTCTGAATTGCAGTACCGCTACCAAATAGGTTTTCCATTGCTCGCGAAAATGTTCATTGATATTTTGCCGTTTGTTTCCAGCAACACAATTGTTTGGTTCCTTGGAGTTGTTTTTGCATTTCTTTCAGCCCTGCTGGTTTACTTGCTTGCAAAAGAAATTTTTTCCAATGAAAAAGCAGGCATGTTCGCACTTGCTCTTTTCATAGGCTCGAAAATAGTTTTTCAGAACATGTACTGGGGCCAGTACACTTTCATACTTGCATCGGTGTTTTTCCTTGCCACTTTCTTGGCGTTCAAAAAGAAAAGTGTTCTCGCATACCTTTTCTTTCCAATGATGGTTGCTTCCCATCCAGGAGTAACATTTTACGCGCTTCTTTTCTTCATGCTTTGGGCAGTTTACTTTAAAGAAATAAAAGAAACTTTCTTGCTGTTGCTTTCCGGTTTCATAGTATTGCCGGTTTTCTTCATCAGTTACGTGAACTATATTGCGAATGTAGGTGCAGAACCCATGGTTACGCTATCCTTTGCAAGCCTTGTTTCAAACGCAGTTGTTTTTGCTTTTTGGATTGGCGCATTCATTTTCGTGCTCTGTATTGCTTCGCTCATTTATGCTTGGAACAACAAGAAACTTTTTGGTATGAACATGTTCCTTGGAATTGTATTCGTTGTTTCAGGGGCAGCAACAATATTTTTGAACGCAAGCGGCCGTATACTTGGGGGAAGAGTGATAGAGCTCTCAATGTTCACCGCTCTTCTTTTGGCAGCATATCTCCTTACACAATTAATTGAGTCCCGTATGCTTGAAAAATTTTCTTTTATGAAAAGCAAGGCATTTGCCAGTGTTTTTGCGATAGTCTTAATTGTTTCCCTTGCCTTGTTCTTCAGTTCAGGTCAGTTAACTCATCTTAGGCATGGCTCTAAAATAAATAACGAGCAAATAGAGTTTGCGTATGCTTTCAAGACCTTTGATTCGGATTACAAAAAAACATTATTCCTGACAGAAAACTCAGCCAAAATCGCTGAGGTTTCCCAAAAAATTCCATTTGATGTGCTGACTGATTATTATCTTTCTTATGACCCAAAAATAGCGGCAAATGACCCTTTTTACCAGGAGTTTGTCAGAATGCATGTCCTTGCTGAAAAAGCGAGGAGTGAACAATGCGTGGAGTGCATTGCACAGGCGGATTTTGAGTATATAGTCACAGAGAATGATTTCTTTTCAAGTGAACTCAGCGTAAAAAAAGTTTTCGAGCATGGCTCGTATAAAGTCTTTGTCCGTGGTTAATAATGTCTTTGAAAAAATTCGCTTTCCTGATCGGGTTCGCAATATTTGTCTTCATACTTTCAAAGGTTAACCTGCCAAAGGCTATGGAGATACTTTCAGGAATCAAAGTCGAATTTTATTTTTTGTCCCTTGCCCTGCTTGTAGTAATGGTTTTATTGAAAGGATTGAAATGGAAGCTTGTTCTCAACAGCCAGCAGTCTGATATTGGAATCCTGAAAGCGTCAAAGTATTTTTGCATCGGATTTTTTTTCAGCTCAATCACTCCAGGAAGGATCGGTGATTTTGTGAGGGCGTTGTATTTGAAAGAGAACAACCTTTCAACGTCGATTAGTTCGGTTCTTTTGGATAGGGTTATTGACATTATTTTGTTGGTTGCTTTTTCCGCTATTGCTTCCGTTGTTTTTACGGAAGTGTATGGCGGTTCAGTTATTTCTCAGCAAATTATTTTGGCAATGATTTTTGCCGTTTGTGTCGGCTTGTTTTTTTTGTTCAGGGAAAAATACTTGAAAATAATTTTCAGGCCGCTTTTCAACTTAATTGTTCCCGAAAATTACAAGCAAAGAATTGCTTTTGGGTTCAATGGCATTTTCTTGTCGGTTAAAAAAATTTTTTTGAGAAAAAAAGAATTTATTTTTGCAGTGCTTGTAGGCGCTGTGTTTTGGGTTATAGCAGTCGTTTTCTCCTACTTCCTTGCGGTTTCTCTTGGAATAGTAATCTCTCTTGAAGCGATGTTTCTACTTTACCCTTTAATACTTCTTGCAGATCTGCTGCCAATTAGTTTTTCCGGGGTAGGAACAAGGGAGGCGATTGTTATCTTGTTCTTTTCCTTTATTTCGCTTTCCGCAGAGCAAGCAGTTGCATTTTCCCTGCTCCTCTTTCTGACAGGTTACTTGTTGGTGGCTCTTGTGGGATATATTTTTTTCGTTTCTGAACCAATTGATATAAAAAATAGTTTTGCGGCAAAATAGTTAGGTGAAGAAATGAAGATTGCTGTTACCGGAGGAACGGGATTTATTGGAAGATACGTTGTTGAGAAACTTTTGGAACAAGATTATGATGTTTCAGTGTTGGCCACGAAGCAGGACAAAAAACTTTCTTCAGGAAGCAAACTGTTTGCGAAATCAAAATTCGTGAAATCCGATATCCTGAACCCCAAAAAAATTTCTTCCTCTCTCAATGGTTTTGATTGTGTTGTGCATCTCGCTGCTCTCAGATCAACAAAGGATTCTGTGGAAGCACCATTGCAATACAACCGCATGAATATTGACGGAACCGTGAATGTGCTTGAGGCTGTTCGCGTGAACCGCATAAAAAAAATGGTTTTTGCATCAAGTTCCTCCGTTTACGGAAATGATTTTGAGGTTCCACAGAAGGAAGACTGTTGCCCTGAGCCCTCGAACCCCTATGGGCTTTCAAAGCTTGTCGGTGAAAAGTACTGTGCAATGTACTCTGCCGCATACGGAATTGAATCAGTTTCCTTGAGGCCGTTCAATGTTTACGGGCCTCGCCAGAAATTTGGGGATAGTGTAATCTCAATGTTCATTGCTTCCGCACTTTCCGGAAAAAAACCAGTGATTTATGGTGATGGCTCAAATTTAAGGGATTTTGTCTATGTTGAGGACGTGGCAGACGCATTTGCATTGGCGCTCAAAAATATTTCAAAG
>DASRUN010000063.1:0-11519 GCA_035655435.1 archaeon
TTTGTAAGGCGCGTCGCCGCGGAGCGGCGCGCCGACTGACGTCTTGCAGTAAGAAACAGGCGTAAACTACAAAAAAAAATAGTGTCGTGATTCATCTGCCCGCTAAAGCGGGCAAAGGGTTCTCACGATAGGACGCTAAAAGGAACACGGAAAATGCAAGCAATGCAAAGAGTCTCAAATTGACCATAAAACAATAAACCGCCAAAACAAATATAATAATTACGTTGATTGACGTAAATAATAAAATAGATATTCTAATAGTTTTTTAGAAAAACTAAAAGATTATTTTATAGACGTTGGAAACGAATTTATTCTCGGAAACGGAATTACTAGCATGGCGCAGAACTGGATTGATGGGCTTCTTTCGAGAAAAAATCCCGCAAATTTGGAATTGGAAAAAAAGCAGCTTCTTGAAGTTTCCAAGGAACTTGAATTGGAGCTTGCCGGGAAAAAAATTTCCGCGGAGGAATACGATAAAAAAAACAAAAAACTCCATGACAAAATGGCGTGCATTGATTTTGGAATTCGGATAAAAAAAACGCTTGAAAGAATTGATGCGGTGGTTTTGGAGGAAGGAAAAAAACTCAAATTGAATTCTCTGAGACAGCAGCGCCTTGATGAGGCACTTGCAAAGAAAAAAGGCATCGAGAAAGAAGCAAACGAAGCCAGAGATCTTTTGGAAAAGAAACGATTGAATGATGCTGCGTTCAGGGATATTCTCAAGGAAAAAAATTCGGAGTTGCTGGATGTTGAGGAAGACGTGAAAAGAATTTTTAGGGTTCAAATGCAGGACAAATTAAAGCAACAGGAAATAATTCTTGCAACCGCGAAAGAACTTGAGAATGCGCAAGCAGATGAAATGGCGGATGATTTAATGATTCAAATTCCAAAAGGGGAGGATTTTGAATTTCCAAAACTTCCAACAGAAGAAACAAAAAACATTGCAAAGCACAGGCACGAAAGAAGACATGGGACTTAGTTTGAATGCGAAAGCCTTCTTGCAAGCACGACAAATGTTTATATAATACATTATATGATAGTTATATGTGAACTATATGCAGGATGTTACTACAATACAGGTGAAAAAAAAAGCTCTTGAAGAGCTAAAGAAAGCCAAGAGATATGAAAGACAGACTTATTCTGAGCTTATTTTGGAACTGACAAAAAATGACAAGTCGGGAAGGCTAAAGAACCAGTATGATGAGTTCCTTCACAAGATACAGCAGGAAAAAATGAAGGAACTGTGGGATAATAAGGAAGACGAGGCATGGGATAATGCTTAAGTCCGGAGACGTGGTTCTTGCAAAGATACAGTTCACAGATACTTTTGAGCTGAAAAAAAGGCCTGCTGCCGTGCTTTTTGGAGAATTTGGGAATGTGGTTGTTGCGGGCATAACAAGCAATGTTGAGATGCGCGGAATTCCGGTGACAAAAAAAGAGGGCGCAATAAAAAACAGTGTGATAAAGACCAATTATATTTTTACAATAACAGAAAAGGCCGTTGAGAAAAAACTTTTTGCTTTGAGCACCCAGAAAAAGCTTGAGCTTTACAAGGAACTGGAAAAAAATATCGGAAAACTGAAAGAATAGAAAGTAGTAAACGAATAAGCTACAAAACAAAGACTTTCAACAAAGCAAAAAAGCTAATCGCAGGAATTCGGATCGATTGCATGTTCTGTCAAGCAGGAGTAAAGTTCATCATTTCTCGAATCCAATCTTTCGGCTAATTGCACCATTGCATTGAAATCGGAAGACTGATTTTTGTAAAGAAAAGGATCAACTATTTGGTTTGCTATGACCGCGCCGATTATTACTCCAATAAGAAGCACTCCAATGTAGATCATTTTTCCCGAATCCAAAAACGGGTCTCCGTGTGCCAAACTCAAAACCCCACATCTTTTCGGGAAAATATGTTCCCATTTTTTATGTTTCTTTTAAATTCCTTTAATCTGCACAGCAACAATCGTTTTTCCATTCAAAATAACAAAAGCAGAATTCTTTTATTTAAGGGTTGTGTTTTGGCTGTGCGCTCTTAAATTATGGGAAGGTGGCATTTTAATTATGGAGATAGAATATTTTTATGGAAAATTTTACGCTTGTTTTTAGCGAAGAAATGCTTAAACAATTAAAACAACTTGAAAAAGAACGAGATACGAAGGAACGCATTTTGAAAATGTTCGGTAAAATAGAGGAAAAAGGGTCTGATGCAGGGAAGCTTCTCGACTATGGACTTGCGCTTTATGAGGTTAAATCAAAGAGACCGCCTATAAGGCTTTATTTTAGGATTGTTGAAAAAGAGGCGCGCATTTTCAGGTATGAAATGAAAACAAGCGCAAAGAAACAGCAAAAAACGATTGATGAAATTAGGGAAAATCAGAACCCTAAATCTTTGCGGTAATATTTTTTTCCTGTAGCAATGCTTTTTTCAAACTCAATCAGACTTTTATAAATCTCCGAATTCCTAAGGATTTTAATCTCTCTTTTCATTGCATCATATTTTTTCTTTGTAATAGTCACTGTTTCAGAAGACATAATAGAATAGCAACTTTGAAGTTTAAAAATCATTATGATTTCAAAAATCTATCCCTTCTCCGTTCAAACCCATTTCTTTTCGCGCGAATTCTAATTTTGTATTTTTGTCTTTCAAATCAGGGCGAACTAACAAAGTAATTCTGCTGGGTTTTGAGAAGTCTTTGAAAATATAACCGGATGCTTGTGCAAACTTTTCCGACCAATCTTTTATTTCATCATAAGTTGGCATGTTTTCGCGCGAAAGTCTTGATCTTGAATCTCCTATGTGCATGTAGGATTTTATTTCCAAAAATTCGGGTTTCATTTTCCAAATAACATCGCTCCACTCTTTCAAATATTGTGTGTCATCATTGATTCCTTTGATCAGAGTTAATCTAACAACTTTTCTCGTATCTAATTTTGAAATTACTTCCATGGAATTCAATAAGCGTTGCCAACCGTTTTTGTGCGAAGCCCTGTTTACCGAATTGAAGTGCTCTTCATTCGGCGCATCAAGGGAAACATAAAGTTGAGTTGGAAGGAACTCCTGGTTAGTTAACATCTTTTCAAAAACATCTGTTTTCTGTGCATTGGTAACTAAAAAAATGCTTTTGGTTGTTGGAAGTTTCTTTATTTCCGCTATCAGTTCACAGATTTTCGGATAGAGTGTTGGTTCTCCCGATAAGCTGATTGCCCAATGCGAGGGTAATTGTGCGCGATCAAAGCGTTTCTTGTTTAAGTCCGGCAAACCACCGAAACCCGTGAGAAGCTTTTGGCGCTGTTTGATTGTTCCTTGAATAATTTTTTTTGGCTCATCAACTTCCACGTCTTCCAAATTCACATTTCTCATCCATTCCATTGGACGCCAACAGAAAACACAGTTTTCATTGCACCATAAAACCGTTGGAGACATTTGTGCGCAGCGATCGCATTCAATTCCATAGAATTTTTGTTTATAACAAGCGCCTTGCTGTTTTATGGATTTTTTATTCCACGAACAAATTTGTACGGCGGAATGGCTCCCTACAAGAGCATATTTGGATTTTTTGAGCTTTTCAACCTGCTTTTCGCTCAAAAATTTTGTTTCATCCTTTGCGGAATGCTCATATTCCGATTCCGCACCATCATATTCCTGCGGCCCGCAACTTGTTTGGGAGTGAACATCCTCTATAACCTGTAATTCTATCGGCATACTTCTAATACATAACCAAAAACATTAAGAACGAACTCTTGAGGTTAATTCCATTTAAATAATATTGATAATTAGTCCTTTATCATGGCACGCAGGTTTTATCCGGATACCTCTGTTTGGAGGGATTATTTTGAGGACAGAAAAGACAATGTAAGGCCGCTGGGGGAATTTGCTTTCCGATTTTTGAGGAAATGCCAAGAAAATCAATGGATAATCCTTGTTTCCGGGGAAGTGGAGAAGGAGCTTCTAGCCTATTATTCCCAAAAGAGAGTTGAGGAGATTTTCTCGAATTTTCATGATATAATCAGGAATGTTGAAGAGTCACGCCGACAGGTTTCTGAGGCGATTTCCTTTTCGAGGAAAACAAAAAAAGCATTCCCTTTTTCGGATATTCTTCACTCAATTATTGCAAGGGACAATAACGCAATTTTGGTTTCAAGAGACAGGCACTTTGCTGAAATAGGGATTGTTGAATGCGTTTTGCCTGAGGAAGTGGATTAAAGCTTCAAGCCGTGTTCTTTTGCAAGTTCTGCCGCACGCTTTTCACTGAACTCCTTGCGCCACTCCTGCCATTCTTCCTCGGTCTTAGCTTTTCCTTTTCCCTTAAAAATTCCTCTCGCGGCAAAAAGGGCTTCCCATGCCTTCTGTTTGCGCTTTTCTTTTACACCGGTTTTTGACTTTGTGGTTAACTGCGCCATAACACTAAATAACGGCTGGCGCTTAATAAAAACTTTGCTTTAATGCAACTACGGCAAAAAAAAGTACCAGCATTTTCAACACAATTCCTGATTAAATCAATTTGTTACATTACCAAAAACATTAATAATTCATGGAATTCTGCCTTTAAACCAAATCCTCATTTATAAAACACCGCAACCCTCCTCGAAGAACAAGCATTGTGTCAATCGGAATAACCGTGGGAATAACTTCAACACCCGCATCTGAAAGTTTTTTTATGAATTTTGGGGTTCCACTATCAACAAGTGCCTTCCCGTTTCCCAAAGGCAAGAAGTTTGCAGGATGCCGCCTTGCCTCCTCACGCGGGACAAAAACGAACTTGAAACCTTTTCCTTTAATTTTTCGAAAGGCTGTTTTATTGGTATTATAATAAGTCTCATCCACCGCAATCACGGATTTTTCCGGAACGGCTCCAACCATATAATCTATATGATTTTGCAATAAGTAACAGTCAACTCCCAGCAACTCACTTAATGCCCTCTCAAAAAAAGGTACATCCGGGAAAAAATGGAATGTAATTCCTTGCCGCTCATATTTTTTTAGTACGGGATCATTTTTCATGCCTTGGGAAACCAAAAATTCTTGCGGAGCAACTTGTACCATTGTACCGCCTTCGCCGAAAACGGAAGGATGTTTGGGGTATACTATATTCTCGTTGATTATTGTATGCTGATCGCGCGCCCAAGGCACTGTTGTTGTGGCTCGCGACAAAAAAGTGCTCGGATCGATTTTATGCTCTTTGGAACCGGCTCTAAGTGCGGATCTGACAAATTGTACTGTTTGGGAATCTCCGAAGGATTGCACTCTTATATCATAACCAAATTTTGCCATCTGGTTTATAACTTTCAGACTTTCAAGCATTGCAGTTCTAACCAAAGCCGGGTTTATTGTCAAAAGCCCCCTTGATATATAATCCAGAGCAAATTCCTGCCTCTTATCAAAATGCCGGCCGATATTTTTCTTCCCCTCAACGCTTAGCATACACTCATCCAGTTTCGCAGAATCAATAACATACCCGGGATCCCGGTAACTTACCACACCAATCTTTTCGAGTTCACTTAACATGCGCCGAGTTGCTCCGGATTCAAGATTTTGTCTTGAGATACGCTTTAAACTTTCAAATTGTCTCTGAGATTCATTCAGTCTGGCTCTTTTTTGAACTGTGAATGGAGTAACAACAAAAAATCTTCTTTTTTCAGCCATTAAAGTAAATTTATTTCCTAATATAAAAAATGGCGTGCTATGACAAATCACGAAAAAAAATCAAAATCTAACATTAACTCCAAAAGGAAGAACAAAACAATAACTTATATTAAGAGCAAAACCGTAAAAATAATTGATTTCAATGCCAACACCTCGAAAAACTCCAACTGAGTGGAAAAGAAAAGATGGAGTTCAGGCACATCATCAAGGCGAGCCGTTAGAAATTCCTAAATTGGATAAATATCGCAGAGATAGGGTTCTTTCCAAAGCAAGAGAGATTTCAAGAATTGTTGGCTCCGGAAGTCCCGACCCAATAGATCGAAAAATCCAGTCTGCTAATTCTAAACGTTTACTTGATTCCGGGATTAGAGAAAAAAACCCCTATAACCGCTTCATGAACCAACTTTATTCCGGATATCAGGATTTTTCCCCTTATGATTCTCATGAAAAAAGTATGATGGAAGGCGCTATTGCAGAAAGACATGCTTCCAGAATGCTTTCAGGGAAAGCAGGTAAAGGAGAAACGAGAAGAGTGGTTACGGCAAGAGCAATTGGAATACTTCCTAAACCAATAAGACGCGCAATTACAAAAAGAAGGCAAGCAAAAAGTGCCGCCAAGAGACAAAAATAATAATAGCTACATAACCCATTACCTCATTAATTACCCCATTCCACCTCAAAATACATAACAATTTTGCTTAAAACTCAGAGAAAACCGTTATGTATAGCGTGTTTTACGGTTAAATTTTTAAATAAGAAAGACTTTCCTAGTTATAGTAATTTTTTATATTATGAAAAAAGAGGGGTATACATGTACAAGTACACAATTGCAAGACAATTAGCAACCAAAAGAGTAATAACGAACAGAGGAGATGAAGTCGGAAAACTCATTGACCTATTGGTTGATGAGAGAAGCGGCGACATTGAGGCTTTGCTCGTTGAGGTTGATAGAGACAGCAAAATGGCCAAGAAAGTGGATGCAAAGGACAGAATCATAGAGGTTCCTTACTCTGCTGTTACGGCTGTGAGCGATGTTTTCATTGTGGATGAAAGGGAAATCGGAAACTCTCACTAAAATCTTTAGTCGAGTTCCGCCGAAAACCTTTTTTCCGCGAGATCAACTGATGTTAACAATTTGGCTGCCTTATTTCCTTTTTGGGCAGCAGAACTAATCTTATACATAATTTCTTTTTCCTTATATCCCTTTTTCACTGCATCACGAATAACAGTTCTAAGCTCTTCAAGTTCTGAAAAGTGTTTGTAAAGGAGTTCTGCTTTTTGATTATTTTCTTCAATTTGTTTTTCGAATTTTTTTCCGGCTTCATTTTGTTGTTTTGCGTGAAACTCCAATCTTGAAATTGAATCGTCTTTTTGTTCTGTTTCTTTTTCGGTTTCATTTTTTGAAAGCAAAGAGGAAATGGTTTCATCAATAAATGCATTTAGAGAGGGAATTTTTTTTGCCCCGGAAAGGTGCTCCAATTCAAATGGATAGGCAAAATCCGAATAGAAAACGGGTTTGAGGTTTTTTTCTGTTACAGTACAAAGTTCTTTTAGAAGTGCGAGGATTTTTTCGAGTTCTTTTTTGGAAATTTCTTTTGCTTTTTTGTCTTTGTTTATTTTTGCTCTGAAAAATATTTCTTCGCACGCAAGCGGCGGAGCATTAACAGCATTCACGAGAGTTTTTATTGCATTTTTTTCGGATTCGGAAAATATTTTTTCAAGTTCTTTTGCGGATATTTCAAGCGGAGAAATTCCTTTGGGTTTTGGATAGGAATATGTTTCGCTTTTTTTTATTGTTCTATCTGACCATTCTTCGTTTTTTTCCGAGGAAATTATTTTTCCCGTGTTTCCCAAAAGAATTTTGTTTCCTTCTCCTAACAATTCCAAAACAAGGGAGTGTTCGAGTAATTTTATTGTTACAACGCGATCAAATTCGTGCTGTTCTATTCCGGTTATTTTTTTGTTGTAAAGTTGTTCTTTGAGAGAATGTGCAAAGTTTGATTTTCCGTGGCGTGCTTGTAATGAGTATTGTGAAATGAATAATGAGTTTGGCGCGAGGATTAGGTCTTTGCTTCCTTCTTTTGTGTGGAGTTTTATTTTTATGAATCCTTTTTTTAGTTCGGAAACCTTGTTTACAAAGGAATTTTCCAAAAAGGGCTTTAATTCCAGAAGCTGGTATGCTAAGGAAAGGTTGTCGGAGCGCACAGAAATAGGAGTGTTGAATAAAGGTTTAAATACTTTGATTCGGTGTTATTTGCATGGAAACGCCTCTTATGGGAAAGGCCTATCGAGCAAAAACGACTTTGCAGAACAAGGTTCTGCGAAGCCTCGTCCACAAAGTGGACAAGGAGATAGGGCAGGTCTGTGCGCGGACCTCTCCGCGCGGACAAGGTTCTATGGAGTATCTCCTCTTGCTTGGAGGAGCGGCATTAATTGTTTTGGTTGTTGTTGTTCTTATTTTCAATCTTGAAGCAGGACAGGAAGAACAAGGTGCAGCAAGCCTGAATGTTTTTGATCAGGTAGCAAACAAACTAACCGGCTGCGGAAATGGCGAGAAGAGCACATCAGAACAGTGTGATGAAGGAACAAACAATGATGGAAGCGGGGATTTAAGTTCGCCGGTTGCGTGCAATACACTTGGATTCACAAGCAGCACTGCATCTGTTACAAAATGCAAAGTAAATTGCAGCTATGACACTAGTGTTTGCGGCTGATTTTCCAACAATTTTTAATCAATTCAACCGAGTTAATACATAAAATTAACAAGGGCGATTTTATAGAACAATTATCAAGATAACATTTATATATCATTTTGTTATATAGTATATTAGGTGATTTTTGTGGCTACTGAGTTATTGATTAGGTTGAAGGGAGCGCCTGAAGAGGTTCTTGAATCGCTTGTTGAGGAAGGATTTTTTAACACAAAAAGCGAGGCGATAAGAGCGGGAATTATTGAGCTCGGGAAGGAGTACAATCTCATTGGAAGCCCTACATATTTCAGGGAAAAATTGGAGAAAAAACTTGCATCAAAGAAAATTAGCATGAAGGAAATAGAAAAAGCCCTGTCGGAACTAGAGGGTTAAAATGAAAGTTTTTCTGGACACCAATGTATTTGTGTATGGACTTACTCGCCCGGAAAGCAATTCAAGAAAAATACTCGAACTTGCTGAATCCGGAAAAATTGAAGTTGTAGTGTCAGAACTTGTCCAAAGAGAGGTTGTGAGAGTTTTCAGGCGAATTGCCGATGATGAAGCAGCATACAATTCATTGAACTATTTGAGAAGAATTGCTCACATTATTCCGAGAAGAAAAATAAACAGACAAATGATTGAACTGCGCGGGAAAATCAAGGAGAAAGACCTTGAAAATATTGCAACTACAAGGCAACAAAAATTGAAATTTCTTGTTTCTTATGACAAGGATTATGCGGGTTTCAAGGAATATGTAACGCCGAAAGAATTTGCGAAAATAATGGGTTTAAAGCCTGTGGCAACGGAATATTAGATTTTCAGCTTTGAGTTAATGCATAAAATTGCTTTTCAAGAATGCACGAAAAATTAATAACCAATTATGAACCTTGTTATATTGGCGTAATTTGAATGTATCAGGACACGATTGAGAGAGGTCAGTATTCTAGGGCTGATTTGGCCAAATTAAGGAAAATCAGCAGAGAGATTAAAAGGGCGAAAAAGAACCCGAAATTCGTGAAAGCGATTGATGATTTTATCAAGGCAACTACTTGAGTATTTTCTTTAATTCTTCATAGGACATAAATTCCGGTTCCGGCAACTGAAATTTTTCATTGACTTTGCGGTAGGCTTTCAATGCACTTGGTTCTTTCATTGTTTTCTCGTCATTGCTGCACACAATTTTGACCGCGTGCAGGGATGCGGTGGCAACAATAAGAAAATCGGCACTAAGAGTATTTGCCTTGTTTTTCCCCGCATACGCTTTCTCATACTCTTTTGCCAAGGCGCGAATAAAAGCGTTCAAATTGTAGTCGCGCTTGTCTTTTATCAGAACTGAGTAATAACCCAAAACCTTATTCCGCAGTCTTCTGGATTCCTCGTTTTTCCTGAAAGGAATTTGCCTAAGTTCATTTCTTACCACTTTTGACCCGCAAACCTGCAAATTTGATTGGGCAATCATCACAACAAGTTTTTCCGGATCATCTTCTTTGGCAATAAAACCATAAATGTTGGTGTCAAGCAGAACTCTCAAAATATTTTGCATACCAATGATAACAAAAGAAAAGAATAAAAGACGGCGAATTATTAATGCGCATTAAACCCAAAAAACTTTTTCAAACGCTTTTTAATCGTTTTCAGCTTTGAATTATTCGAATGGGAAAGACAATTGTTTTGGGGGTTACCGGAAGCATTGCTTCTGTTCGCGCTTTTGATTTGATCCGCGAGCTCAGGAAAAACGGTTTTAGTGTTCAGGTTGTTGCAAGCAAAGCATCTCTAGAACTTATTGGAGAAAAGGCTTTGGAGTGGGCTGCCGGAAGTAAAGTGATTTCGGAAATTTCCGGGAAAACCGAACACATAAAATTTTTCGGGAAAAACGGAAGCGCTGAGTTACTTTTGATTGCGCCGGCAACAGCTAATACGATTTCTAAAATTGCAATGGGAATAGATGATACTCCAATTACTACTTTTGCCACAACCGCTATAGGAAGCGGAAAACCTGTTCTTTTGGCGCCTGCAATGCACGAACCAATGTACGGAAACCCGATTGTGAAAAAGAATTTGGAATTGTTGAAAAAAAGAAATGTGAAAATCATAGAGCCTTTTATTGAGGATGAAAAAGCCAAAATGGAAAATGTGGGAAAAATTGTTAAGGAAGTTAAGAAGGCGTTGGGTGAAAAGAATTTTGTCGGAGTAAAAGTTTTGGTTGCGAACGGAGCAACGTATTCCAAAATCGATCCAATGCGGGTTATTACAAATTTGTCTTCCGGAAAAATGGGAAGAGCGATTGCGGAGCAATTGGAATTGGGCGGAGCGGACATTTCTCTTATTGAAGGAACTGAGCACACAAAATTTTATTCAAAAATAATGGCAGAATTGGAAAATATGTTTGATTGGTTTGTGTGTCCGGCTGCAATTAATGATTTTGCCGCGGTTGAAAGTACAAACAAATTGAGTTCCGGAAAAAAATTGAATTTGGAACTAACTCCGGCGCCGAAATTGCTGCAGGATGTTAGAAAAAAATATCCAAAATTAAAAATCTGTGCTTTCAAAGCGGAAACAAACAAAAGCAAAAAAGAACTTGAGAAAATTGGATTGGAGTTTTTGAAAAAAAACAAATTCCAATTGGTTGTTGTGAATGATATTTCGAAAAATCCGGCCGGAGAAGATTCGAGCGAAATGGGAATTGTTTCAAAAAAAGAAATTGTTTGGGTTAAAGGAACGAAAGAGAAAATTGCGGAACAGATTGTTGGGGAAATGGAGAAAGTTTTATGAGCCCGGCTAGAATAAAAAAAAGAAAAGTAAGAGTTAAGATTAAAGATATGAAGTTTCCCGGGGAAAAAAGATTAAGGGAAATGGAAGGAGAATACACTCTTGGAAAAATGGGGCAAAAGAAAATATTTGGAGGAAAAATTGGCAGAGGAATCGGGTTTGAAAGAAGAAAATTCACAAAAGAGGCGCAACAAGAATTTGATAAAAATTCTAAAGTGAGCGGAACCCCTGGATATCTTTATGAAAATGCGGGAGCTCATTTGAGAGGTTATTTTACTAAATTAAAGGATATTATTTTGGATGATAGGTTTCCGCTTTGGCATAGGAAAGAGGCTTTACAAAAACTCAGAGTGCTTGAGAAAAATCTTCAAATTCCTGAACAGCACAAATTAAAAAAGATTCCAAAAGAATTGGAA
>DASRUN010000064.1:0-34238 GCA_035655435.1 archaeon
GGGCGCCCCGCAGGGGCGCCGCGCGCGACAAGAGAATATAATACAAAAATAGTTTGAAATCCTATACTGCCGATTCATCTGCGGGCGCAAAGGCGCCCCAACGCAGAATTCTCGGCTCCAATGTTACTGAAGGCGTTAAAATTAATGTGCGGTTTTTCTTTGTGCGATCTCTCAACACGAACTCTGCGCATAAAGATGATTAAGAAAAAGAACAATATAATTATTCCTATTTCCTCACATTTTCAATTGAAATCTCTTCCCCAAATTCTAAAATTTCATGAACTTTTATTCTCATCAATTTTTCGGGGGTTCCGCCGCCGCAAACCACTTCCTCTTTCTCCGCAACACCCTTATCTACAAGGGTTCTAATCCCATAAATTGAAATTGGAGGAACGCCTCCAACCTCATAACCGGTTATTTCGAGAACTTCTTCCGGTTCGGCAAGAAGAACATCCTTTGCCCCGACAATTTTTTTCACTTTTTGGAAATCTATTTTGTCCTTTCCGAGAAGAATAACCAAAATAGGTTCTTTTTCGGAAGTCATTAAAAGAATTGATTTTGCAATGGAATCAATTCCCAAACCAAGCGCGGCGGCAGCTTTGTATGAAGTGCTCACATCCTTTGTGAGAGGAAAAACCTTGGCGGAAAGCTTATTTGTCTTGATAAAATCCTCTAACATTATGGGAAAAAATGTTGAAAACAAATTTAATTTTATTGGAAGGAAAAAAGTGCTAAGAATTACTGTTTTCAACACCTTGGGCAAGATTTTTCAAATTTTTGAGTTCCGCCTCGATTTTCTTGATTTCAGTATTGATCGCATCGGTTTCACCCTTCAAAGGCTGCTTGACAACAATCGCCTTGAGCTCTATTATGTCCTTCTGCAGGATTTTGATTTCACGCTCGGCTTTGCGGTTAATGTAATAATCCAATTCCGCGCGCCTGCGATCCATTTCAGATGAACGATTCTGGCTCATGAGAATTATCGGAGCCTGGAGCGCGGCAACCGTGCTTAGAACAAGATTAAGCAGGATGAACGGATAAGGATCCCAGACTCCGAAAATAAAAATAAAAGAATTCAATATCATCCAAAGAAAGAGAAATGCCATGAAACTTGCTATGAAACCCCAGCTTCCTGCCTTGAGCGCAACATTGTCCGCGAGCTTTTCCCCAAAACTTCTTTTCGAGTAGCGCCTCAAATCCACAATTTTTTCATCTGAACCATGATTAGTTGCCATGCATAATAGAACTTTTTACTGGTTATTAAAATTATCCATTAGCAAAATTTTGAATAAACAGCACCTGAAAAATGCAAACCTCGCACCGGCAATGAACCATCATTTCCTTTATATACACCAAAAGGCCAATTATTTAAACAAGTTAAGGGATATTTTTTATGATGCAAAAAACAGTTTTAAGGGAAAAGGGATATTCAAAAAAAGAATTAGCCAGAATTGAGGCAGCCCTAAAAGGAGCTGAAAAGGCAAGAAAGAACCCTAAAATTATGAAAGAGTTAGAGAAATTCATAAAAAAAAATACTTAAATGGTTCTTTCAAATTCTTCTAATTTAATGAATTTTGGCGTATCAAGCTCAAATTTTTGATTTATTGTCCTATAAGCCGATACGGCATTTTTTGAAATCATTGTCTTTTCATCGTTGCTTATCACAACATCAATTTGATGAAGGGATGCAGTTGCAACAATAAGAAAATCATTTTCCATCTCTTTCCAAGAATGATTGCCGGAATAATTTTTGTAATATTCCGTAGCAATTGATTCAATTAGACCGCTAATGGAATAGTTCCTTTTATCGTCAACCAATGCATCATAAATTCCCAAAACTATTTTCCTGAGTTTTAACCCTCCAATTGAGGCGTCTTTTGAGATTTTTCTTATTTCAGATCGGATTATTGTAGAACCGCACACTATTGCACCTTTACTTTCAACCAAAGAAACGAACTGATGAGGTGTTGCGGTTTTTGCAACAAGCCCATACACATTTGTGTCAAAAAGAACTCTTAACTTTGCTTCCATGAATTAAAATTGGGTTTTAAGCATATAAATCTAATCAGACCTCATTGCCGGTGCGCCATACAATAGAAATTTTTCGGGAGAAAAAGAAATTAAATTTTTATTATAGCGAAGCTTCCTTTTTCAATTCAACGATTTTATCTGTTTTCTCCCAAGTAAAATCCGGATCATCCCTTCCAAAGTGACCGAATGCGGCGGTTTTTTTGTAAATCGGCCTTCTCAAATTAAGGTGTTTGATTATGTGCGCGGGCTTGAAGGAAAAAACCTTTTTTATAATCTGCTCGATCTTTTCATCAGGAATTTTTCCCGTGCCTTTTGTATCAACAAGGATTGAAACAGGATCCGCAACACCAATAGCATAAGCAATCTGCAGTTCGCACTTGTCCGCTAAACCGGCAGCAACAATGTTTTTTGCAACATAGCGCGCAAAATAAGCGGCAGAACGATCAACCTTTGAAGGATCTTTTCCCGAGAAAGCTCCCCCTCCATGAGCGCCATGACCTCCATAAGTGTCCACAATAATTTTTCTTCCTGTAAGGCCTGCATCTCCTACAGGCCCTCCAATTACGAATTTTCCCGTTGGATTCACGAGGAATTTTGTTTTTTCATCAATCCAATCTTTGCAAACCGGTTTTATGACTTTTTCAATTACCTCTTTTTTTAACTGCTCATAAGAAACATCCGGATTATGCTGCGTGCTAACTAAAACTGTGTCCGCGCGAATTGGTTTTCCATCATGATATTCAATTGTAACCTGGCTCTTTCCGTCAGGGCGAATCCATGAAATTTCCTTTTGTTTTCTCACATCAACCAAACGCTTTGTCAGCTTGTGCGCAAGCACAATTGGAAGAGGCATGAATTCAGGAGTTTCGTTTGTGGCGAAACCAAACATCATTCCCTGATCCCCGGCACCTTGCTCGTGATCGGTTTTTTCATCAACACCCTGAGCAATGTCTGGAGATTGTTCCGAAAGAGAAATAAGAACGGAACAGGCATCACAGTCAAAACCGTAATCAGGATTATCATAACCAATTTCGCGGATTGTCTCTCTTACAATGTTTTGAATATCAACATAAGTTTTTGTAGTAACTTCCCCAAAAACCAAAATAAGGCCGGTTTTGGTTGCGGTTTCACACGCAACTCTTGAATTAGGATCGCCTTTCAGCATTGCATCCAAAATCGCATCGCTGATCTGATCACACATTTTGTCAAGGATGCCCCGGAGTAACAGACTCCGAAGTGAAGAAGTAGTGTCTACTCTTCATGGGCTAAACCACCTCCCTGGCTCTGAGAGCCGCATTATATTGCGCGAATTTTCTTTCCAAGCGCAAGCCACTGTCATCATATATCCATTTCGCCAATTTCATTCCTCTTTGACAAGTATACCGCAAAAGAAATAATCTTTCATTTATTTCTTTAACTTTATCGTGAATTCCTTTAGAAGAAATTATTTTTGAAAAACATAAAAATTCTTCGAGAAAGTTAAAATACATCTTTTGTAATATACGCAGTTAACCTTAATAAGAATAATCTATATAATAATTTATTCAAATAGGAATATATTTTTGGATGTGTTGGAATGCTGCCTGAACTTTCTGAAATCAAAACAATGAGGAAAAAACTCAACATCACACAAACTGAGCTTGCAAAGCAAACCGGGATTTCGCAGAGCCTGATTGCAAAAACTGAAAGCAATGATATTGTACCAAGTTATGCGAACGCGAAAAAACTTTTCGATTATTTTGAAATGCTCCAACAGAAGCATGGGACAAAAGCGAGCAATGTGATGACTGCAAAAGTTATTAGCGTGAGAACGGACACGAGCATAAAGCAGGCAATAAAAACAATGGAGAAAAATTCGGTTTCGCAATTGCCGGTAATCAATGACGGAATGAATCTTGGAATGGTTTCTGAAAAAAGCATTCTTGAAAAAATAAACCAAAGCGGGAACACGCAGGAACTATTGGAAAAAAACGTGGAAACAATAATGGAGGAAGCAATGCCTCAAGTGAGCGAGGAAACTCCTTTTGATGCAATCTCATCTCTTACTGGCCATAACACAGGGGTTTTGGTCGTGAAAAAAGGGAAAATAACGGGAATAATCACAAAATCGGATTTATTGAAAGCAGTGCTCGCAAAAAAATAATATATAACTGAAGATAATATTCTTTGATGCCGAGAAAACACACGCCCCCTCCTCATCACGGTGAACAGCCGGAAGACAATATAAGGCGATTAAGGGAACACGTAAAACTATTTGCAGAAGAACATGTCAAGCCGTTAGAAAACAGAGTGCATATGGGGCAGGAAACTATTTGGGAATATAACAAATACATCCACAATCTTTTGGCTGAAGAAATACTTGTAAAAATATTGGAAAGAAAAGGGCTCGATGTAATTCAAGCAGCACTCCGAAAAGCCAACCACGGGTTTCTGTTAGGAACCTTGCAAACTAAATTCCAAAAAATGCCAAGAATCATATTGAGCAAAAGAGAGTTTGAAGATATAATCGTTAATGCCGAACAGGACAATCATTTTCTTGAAACACGACAAAAAGACCAGCAAAGTCTTATTGGACCGATAATTAAAGGAAGAGAAAAACTGAATGCAAAAAAGCCAAAGTATCTTGCGGAAGCGGAACTTATTACAAGCGCAATGGTTCTCAATCATTTTGCATTTGCGGAATCCCTTGGGCCGGAAGACAGTAGAAAGTACATGGAACTAAGCCGAATTATAAGCAGATATTTGCAGCACTAACCAAAACATGAGCCGTAAAGTAAACGTCGATTGAACTATGAATATTTATAAATTTGAAAGAACTGCACTCTTACGGGGATATAAATATAATAAATTGTATAATAATAAATTGCATATGACTAAGTCCAATGAAATAAAAGAACAGCAGCGGAAGCTGTGGAATAAATTTTCTCCCGGCTGGAAGAAATGGGATGCCTTTGTAATGAGTTGGCTTAAGCCAATAGGAAATAAATTACTAGAGAAAGTTCAATTACGCAATGGAGAAACAATTTTGGATGTTGCAACCGGAACGGGAGAACCGGGTATTTCCGCGGCAAAATTAATACCAAACGGAACAGTTGTTGGCATTGATCTTTCCGAAGAAATGATACAGATAGCGAATCAACACGCTAACGAACAAAGAGTCACTAATTATTCCGCCCAAGTAGAAGATCTCTCCCAAGGATTCTCATTTGCAGACAACTATTTTGACAAAGTAGTATGCAGATTTGGCATCATGTATTTTCCCGATCCTGCTTCCGATCTCAAAGAAGTGGCGCGAGTTTTAAAGCCCGGAGGCAGAATTGCGTTTTCCGCATGGGCGGAGCCGCCTAAAAATCCCTGGGCAACTACCGCCGCATCTGTAATCAATAAGCTTCTCGAACTTCCACCAACGCCAGCTGATGCCCCTGGAGTATTTCGCCATAGTCTCCCGAACTCCTTGCGCCAATTATTTACGGAAGCCGGTTTAACAAATATTATGGAAGAGGAAGTAACCGGCAGCATGGTATTTGATAATTCCGAGGAGTACTGGAAATTTGTTATGGATGTCGTTGCACCGGTGGCTATCCCGCTTTCCAAAGCCGATAATGCCATGAGACAAAAAGCAAAGGAGAAAGTACTTGAAGAGTGCTCACGATTCAAGAGAAAAGACGGGAAAATAATATTTCCGTGGAGCAGCTGGATTTGTAGCGGTGTAAAGCGCTAACAAGAGCCGGGGTTCGAAGTTTCAAAACTTGTCAAAATCCATCAAAAATATAGGATGCTAACTTTACAGCTAACCAAAACAATAACTTTAAAAACATTGATTGTCACTACTTAATAGTAACAAATTAATTGCGCGGGGTTAGTTAATTTGAATTTGAAAACAGTTTTTGCAACGATTTTTGCAGTAATTTTCATTGCGACCACAGCATCAGCTTTTCCAACAGAACTCCGTAACCCGGGTTTTGAATCAAGCAACATTTTCTATTTTCCGTGGTATAGCGCAAACAACCCAAACAGCACCCACATTTTAGATTCTGTAGTGTCTAATTTGCACAGCCATTCCGGAGGAAACAGTTTAAGATTGAACTCTGCCGGAATAGGTTATCCAAACATACTCAAACAAACACTCGGCGTTTCGCCCGGAACAACCTACAAAATAAGCGGTTATCTAAAAACCCAACTCGTAAAAGGATATTGTAATTTCGGCCTCGAGGATGATCAATTCATAGTAAACACCCGCACCCAAAACACTTATTTATTCAAAGATTGGGCATACTTCGAAAAGGAAGTTTGGATACCAAACATTAGCAGAGTTGATTTCACACTCCAAATGTCCTCAGGAGCAATAGGAAGCTGCTTCTTTGATGATTTGAGCATTGTAAACGCAAACACCGGAGGAACAGACGGACGCAATGCGGAACCAACAATGAACTTAACCGCCAGCGATATTTCAGGAGAAGCGCCATTGAGAGTAAGGTTTGACCTTGATTGCTCAGATGCGGAAGATGATCAAACAAGTACAAATTATCCGAACCAATTCTGCAGAGTAGTTTTTGACGCCGCAAACAATAGCGATGAAATTGGACAAACAAATGTTGATATTATAAGAGGAAACTTGCTTAGCGGAGTGGCAGGAACTTCAAGATCAAAAATTAGTTTTAACTGGAACACAAATAACGCAAAATGGGTTGAAGTTGAATACACAGAACCGGGAACATACAATGCGCTTGGAATTGCAAAGGATCAAGAAGGAGCAAAGGGAACGGACTCAATCACAATAACGGTTGAGGCAACAGAACAAAATACGCCTCCAATACTCAGCGGAATACCAAATATTACACTCGTGGAAAACGATGATTTCAATGAGAGAGTAGATCTTTTCGCATTCGCAAGCGATGCTCAGGATTCAGACACAACACTTAATTTTTCAATTACAAATCAAACAAATTCAGGACTGATAAATTGTTTCATTGAAAGCGACAGATATGTGAACTGCAATGATCCAACAGCAAATAGAAACGGATCAAACACAATAACAGTCAGAGTTACTGATTCTGATGGATTAACAGATACTGATTCTTTTACGATTACGGTTGAAGAAGAACAGGAAACAAATTCTCCTCCAGTTCTTTCAGGAATTCCGGATATTACTCTTGAGGAAAATGAAGATTTTACAGAAGAAGCAATAGATCTATTTGATTTTGCATCTGATAATGAGGATGCAGATTCAGAATTAGATTTTTCAATAACAACTCAAACAAATACAGGACTCATAAACTGCTTTATAGTAAGCAACAGAATAGTTCATTGCTCAGACCCAACAATTAACGGAACTGGGACAAGCACAATAACTGTAAGAGTTACAGACACAGAGGGTTTGACGGACACGGATAGCTTTGTAATACAAGTTCTTGCGGGAAATGAAAATAACGATCCAACAATAAGCGGTCTGCCTGATATAACAGTACAGGAAAACGACGGTTCTCAGAACGATGTAATTGATTTGTTTGAATTTGCATTTGACAACGAAGATTCTGATACAGCACTTAATTTCAGTGTAACGAATCAAACCAATTCGGGTTTGATAAACTGCTTTGTGGATCAGGATAGATACATTGACTGCTCAGCCCCTGAATTCAATGATTCGGGAAGCAATGATATAACGGTTAGAGTTACTGACACGGATGGGAGAACTGATGAAGATACATTCAGAGTTAGAGTTGAAGCTGATACTGGCGGAGACAATGATTCTCCAATTATAGAAGGACTTCCAAATGTTGACATAGAGGAAAATTCAGGTTACAGCGGTTCGCTCATTGATTTGAGAAATTACACAAGCGATGACTTTGATTCTGATTCGGAACTTGATTTCAGAATTGAAAATCAGAGTAATACTTCACTCATAAATTGTTTGATAGTGAGCAATAGGTTCTTTGAATGCGAATCTCCAAGAGTTGACGCAACAGGAACAAGCACTATTACAATAGAAGTTGAGGATACGGACGGGGCAACGGACAGCGACACATTAACGGTCGAGGTTTTCCCGGAAAACGGTTCGGGAAACGGTTCATGCTCGCTCATTGATGTGGAAACAAGAACAATATTCTTGGATGAAAGTGATAGAGAAACTGTTGTTTTCAGCAT
Organism: archaeon; assembly: GCA_035655435.1. Lineage (GTDB taxonomy): Archaea > Iainarchaeota > Iainarchaeia > Iainarchaeales > Iainarchaeaceae > UBA493. Next base: position 8,176 of record DASRUN010000064.1, read on the forward strand.
TAGGAATAGGGCAAATGATAATTTCATTGTGGAAGATGTTGATGTTTTCGACAACAGCACATTCCTTTCAATTGGAACAATTGACTTTGACTCATTCATACGCGAAGACAACAACGAAGACCTTTCAATAGATTTAGTGAGCAACAGCGTTACAAGCGATAGAGAAGTTAGTGTTACAATAGATATTAGAGGGCAGTTCGAGAACGGAGAAGACTGCTCATTCAGCGAGATAGAAAGGGAAACATTCAGAGTTAGAATTGACAATGACGGCGGAACAGGAAACAACAACGGAGTTTGCTCCGACATTGATGTAATCACAAGAACAGTTACAATGGATGAAAGCGACACGGAAAATGTGAGCTTTGAAATAAGAAATAATGGAAATGATGAATTCAGAATAATTGATGTTGATGTTTCGGAAAGCAGCTCGTTTTTGAGTGTGAGCAACATTGATTGGGATAATTTGATCAACGAAGATGATGAAGGAAACCTTGAATTTGATTTGAGAAGCACATCGGTTTCAAGCGATAGAACAGATACCGTTGAAATTGAAATAAGAGGAGAATTTGCCGATGGGGAAGATTGTTCTTTCAGCGAAATAGGAAGAGAAACTTTTAGAGTTGAAATTGATAATGGCGGAGGAACAAGTTCGGGGGTTTGCTCGGACATAGACCTTACGGTTTCGAATGTAACGGTTCCGGAAAATACAAAGAGAACACACTTTGTTACAATTGACAATGATAATTCAAGAGATTTTACAATAACAAATATTTCTGTTACGGACAACAGCAGCTATTTTAGTGTTGATGTACAGGATGAGCCGAACAGAATTGATGCGGGAGATTCTGAGAGAATTGAACTTGAAATCGATGCGGATTCTGTTACAACCGACAGGACAGGAAGCGCGGAAGTAAGAGTTTCGGGAAGATACAGCAACGGAACAACCTGTTCAAGCACATCAATCAAGCAAAATTTTAATGTAACAGTTGACAACAGAACAGGAACCAATGATGATGACGATTCAGATAGTGGAAGCGTTGGCATAGAATTTTCAAGCATTTTTGTAACGCTCAACAAGGGAGAAACACAAACTGTTAAAGCCACAATTGAAAACAACCTTGATGATAGGCAATGCTTCAATCTTGGACTTGTTAATAATAATTTTGTAAGCGCAAGACTGTCAAACAACGAACTCTGCCTTAATTCCGAAGCAAGCGGAAGCGTTGATATTATAATCAACGGAACACAAGCAGGATCTGGAAACGTACAATTCAAAGCAGATTATGACGGAAAATCAAAAAGCAAATTTGTAAGCGTGGAAGTACTTGGCGCAACAAGCACAGGCAACGAACCAAGAGTAAGTGTGGAGGTTCCTGAAAACATCACAGAAATGCCAACAATCACGGTGAAAAATACAGGAAGCGATCAGGAAAATGTTACAATTGTAGTGGTTAATGCACCGGAAGGAGTAACCATAAGACCTGTTTCAAAGGCATTGTGGAGAACAGGAGAAGAGCTGGAGCTTGAAATTGAATTGCCGGATGGCTTTGAAGGAGAAATAGATTCAACAATAAGGGTTAATACTGATACTGGAAGCAGGAGCATTCCGCTCAATATTGAGGTTCAGGCAGCACAGCAGGAAGAGTTCTTATCACCGGGATTAGTTGGATTAGCCACAAATGTCGGAATAGCACTTGGAATACTCATACTAATTATACTCGCTGTAATAGGCATTTTGAGTGTTTTTGGCAAGAAATAAGCCAATTACAAAGAGAAAACCTTTATATATGACCTAAGCACCAATTATTATAACAAGTTCTAGTGAACAAGTGAACGATATGAATCTTTGGGGTTTTGTAACAATAGTTTTCATTCTAATGGCTTCAGCTAACGCCATGGCATTTGTAACCGATTTAGAGGATATAATAACAATTGGCGAAACACCATACGAACTTTCATTTAATGTTGAAAACACAACCGATATAAGACAGCCATTGAGAATTGAATATGATTTTCCAACAGATTTTGAAACAATAAACCAACCGAATTTTATAAGGGCGAACGCAATGGAAGAAATAAAAGTGAAAATTTTTCCAAGCGCAATCCAAGAAGGAACAACCTACAAGGGAATGATACAAATAACCCTTGGCGGAAACACCGCGGAAAAAATAATCACGCTTAATTATGCCAAAGAAAACAAATGCACAATAGAAAGAAACATTGAAATCGCAAACAACAAAATCAAAATAGAATTCGTAAATACTTCATTCAAGGACAAGGAAGTAAGGCTTGTTGATGCAGCCGGACTTCCCGAAGGATGGAGCATTGAAGGAACAAAAACATTTATTCTTTCAGGATTTGAAGAAAAAACTTTTACACTTGAGATTAAAGGAAACGGAGCATTCAATGGAACACTTGAATTGCAATTCCAATGCGAAGGAGAAACATTCAAAGAAGAAGCACAAATCAGAATGGAAAACAACGAACCCGGATTCACGGGATTAGTTTTGCTCAACTCGCTCGGAAACATTGACTTTGAAATAATCGTTGATGTTGTTTTGGGAATAATCGCGGCAATACTTTTGATTGCATTCATAGCGAGAATGATAAAATTTCTTAATACCAACAAAGAAAAGCAGACAAAAATCGAGGTGAAAAAGTAAAAATGAACATACTCAAAGCAATTATAGTTGCATTCGCAATAATTCTTGTTTCAACAAGCACAATGGCAATAAACGAGCCAATTATAGATGGGGTTCCGGATCAAAGAGTGAATAGGAATTTCGACGCACTTGACAAAATAATTGATTTAAGAGATTATGCAAGCGATGAAAGAAATTCTCCCGGAGAATTGTTTTACACAATTGATTCACAGACAAACATACATCTTATTGATTGCTTTATAGAGGATGATTATTTCGTAAGCTGCAATGCGCCTCACGAAGACGCATTGGGAATGAGCACAATCAAAGTGAAAGCAATCAACTCAAACGGCCTTGGAGATGTTGATGAATTCAACATCAATGTAAACGAAACATTTACAGCAGAAACAATTGAATTCGAATCCGATAGAGATCAAGTAATTATAGAACCCGGAGATTCGATCAACTTACAATTAACAGTCGAAAACACGTTCGATGAAACGGTTTGTTTTAACCTTGACGCAAGCCTTGACAATGAGGAAAGAGATGAAATTAGAACATCATTGGGAAATGATGAATTCTGCCTTAATTCAGGCGAACAAACAAGCATAACACTCACAATAACAAGCCTTGATGATGCAAGAATTGGTTTCTACGATATAGAAGTTGTACTTGATTACCCGCAAGGAGAAAGAACAAGAACTATTGATGTGGAAATAGTAGATCAGGAAGATCCAATAGATATTAGCAGGACAACCGATTATTTTGTTTGTAAAGAACCTTATACACAGGAAATTGGAATAAGACTTGAAAATAATTCTGGAAGAACACAAACAATAAATTTGAATGCAAGCCACGAACTTCTTTTGCCGACATTTGAGTTCGCAACAACAACTCTTTCAGGCGGAGAAGAAGATGAAATGATACTTAGAATACACACAAACGAGACAACCGCGCTCGAAGAATACACAATACAGGTTTTTGCGAGAAGCGAAAATTATTTTGTGGAAAGAGACATTGTAATTAGATTAATTGAATGCCAAACAGATGAATTTGACCTTGAGATTACACCAATAACACAAAATATTGAAAGGAACACAAAAGAATTTTACATAGTAAAATTAATCGGCAAATCCGATAAAGATCTTGATATTAGATTGAGTTCAGACGGAACGCTTCCAAATACACTCGATAAATATAATGTATTTTTGCCGAAGCACGGAGAAAAAACAGTTCAACTTGAGGTTAGCGCAAGAGAAAGTGATGATGACGGCGCACACAAAATAAAAGTTACCGCGTGGAGCGCAAACGAAACTGAAGAAGAAACAGTAAAGGCAATTGTTGAATCAGAGCACAAAATAGAATTGCTTGTTGCCAACAACGATTTTGAAGCAAGAATTTGTTCCGCAACAAACGGACAGGTTTATGAAATCACAATCAAAAATACCGGAGATTTCGAAGAAGATGTTGAATTAACACTCAGAAATGTTCCGGAAACAATTCAAGCGGTTCTTTCGGAAGATGAAATAGAAATCAGAAAGGGAGAAGAGAAAACAATATTTGTTTTTGTAAACCCCGGATTCAACACAGATATTGGAAATTACTCAATAACCCTTGAAGCGGATTGGGGAGAAGACTTCGCAAGAGAAACACTCAAATTCAGGGTTGTTGAAGCGGATGAAACCGCGCAACAGAACGTAATAGAATTCGTTTCCTATCCGAGAGACATTACAATTGCGCCGGGAGAGGAAAGGCAATTGGAATTCACAATAAGAAACCCGCTCGCGGTTCCAATGCACAACATACAACTCAGGGTTTTTGGATTATTGAACAACGAAATAACAATTTTCCCAATAAGCGTTTCGGAACTTGAAGGCGGAGAAACAATAACACTGAAAAGAACAATAAAGGCAAATGCAAACGCACAAACAAAAGTTTACAATGCCACAATAGAGGTTAGAGCGGATGGATACGTAACCGCAAAACCAATGAAAGTGAGCGTAACTACACAAGCCCAAAATAGCGAAAATGACCAAAATAACGGGTTTTTGACAGGTTTTTTGACGCTTTTAGGCGGGGATTTCATCATCGGAGGGGTAATTATTTTAATACTTCTCATAGCAATAATAATAGTGTTGTCACTACTTCACAGTAACAAATCAGAAGAATTAGTGTACTATAATAGAGACGATAGGAGTGTATAAAAGTGGATTATAAACTCATAATTTTCGGGCTTTTCGCGGTAATCATGGGAGCTTACGCACACAGCGCAGAACTTAGCGGAACATGCGATGTCAGCTCAACCCAATGTGATATTACGGTAAATGATTTCGAAGTATGCAACACAAGCAACGCGACAGAAACATACACTGCTTTTTTCCAAGGAGGCGCTTCACAATGGTTCAGCATAATTCCAAATAGAGTAACACTTGAACCCGGAAAATGCGCAGAACTAAAAGCATTCACAGTAGCGGGATGTTACGCGGATCCCGGGCAATATTTTACCGATCTTGTTGTACAAAATGATGAAAGAGTAACTGTTTCATGCGAATTCAACCTCGAACAAGGACACTTTGTAGAAATAGAAGTTGAACCTGAAAACCAGGAAGCAACACAATGTGAAGAAAAAATTTACGATCTTATAGTAACAAACAACACAATCGTTCCTAATCAGCAGATAGAAAGAGTTGATCTAACAATCTCGGGAATTCCAAAGGACTGGTATGTATTGGAGGAAGAAAGAATTCTTGTAAAAAAAGGCGAACCTGAAACCGTAAAACTTAGAGTGCAGGCTCCATGCGACGCGGATTTTGCGGATTACGAATTTACGGCAAGGGCAACGCTTCCAAACCCGAATTTTTATGATGAAGACAATGGAATTTATTCCTTGGATCAGGGACAGAGCATTCAGATTCTTCCTGATACAGGATTCAGGAACGGACTTGCAAATGCATGCCTTGAAACACCAAGCGAAGGAATAATAAAATTTGCAAACAACGGAAAATTGCAGGATACATTAAAATTAACTCTCGAGGGAGCAAGCTTTGCAGCGCTTGAAACAAGAAATATTACTCTTGCGCCGGGACAGGAAAAAGAAGTTAAAATAAAATTCAACCAGACAAGCGAAGAAATAGGAACGTATGATTTCACGCTCAAAGTTGAATCAACACAATATGATTTTTCAACACAAAAAACATTCAAAGCGGAGCTAAGCGACTGCTACAACCTTAAAGTAGTAAAACTTGAAGGAGAGGAACTGCTTTGTAATGAAGATTCGCCTGATTATAGATTTGAAATAACAAACACGGGAATTGAAACAGTCGATCTCGAAGCAAGCCTAACAGGGGTTTCGGCAGAACTTGATAAAACAAACATAACGCTTGCACCGGGAGAAACAACGGAATTAAATGCCGAACTTGATATTAGCACGCTTGCAAGAGAAGCAACAATAAGCAAAAACGATCTTGCAGTAGAACTTGTGATAGACGCATCAGGATCCATGGCGGAAAGAATCAACGGCCACAACAAAATGGAAGTCGCAAAAACAGCAATCACAAGCCTTGTGAATAATATTAATGAAATAGACCTTGGGCTTAGGGTTTTCGGACAGGGAGAATTGTGCGAAAATTCTGAACTGCTTGTCCCGGTACAAAAACTTGATATTACAAAAATAACGGATAAAATTTCCGGATTCACACCAAAAGGAAAAACACCTTTAACGGAAGCATTGAATGCGGCAATCAATGATTTCCCGGCAGGAAAAGATAAGGCAATAATACTTGTAAGCGATGGAAAGGAAACATGCGACGGAAATATTAGAGCAACAGCAATAGCACTTGCATCAAAAGGAATAGTGGTTTACTCAATCGGCTTTGACATTGATGCGGAGGGAAAAGAACAATTGCAGGAAATATCAAATAGGACAAAAGGAAAATACTTTGAAGCAAGAAGTTCGGAAGAACTACTCAAAGTCTTGCAAACAATCTCACAGGAACTGAACATAACTCCAAGCCGCGAAGGAAAAAGAACATTCACACTCAACCTTGATTCCGCACACTTCGATTATGAAAAAGATTATAGTGTAACGGTTTCAGATTGCTTCAACGCAACAATAGTTGTTCCTGAATTAAACCTCTGCAAAGGAGTAGACAAAGGAGATGTTGTAACGCTTGTAAACCTTGGAAGCGAAAACCAGGAATTCAATTTGAATTATACTCCTTCATGGATTGAGGGGCAGGCAACGGCAAATGTTCCCGCAAACGGGCAAATAACAATTCCAATAACCGCAAAAACGCCAATCGGAGCAACAAATGAAAATTATACAATCAAAGCAATTTCAGGCACAATAGAACTTGAACAAACAAAAAATATCAACTATCTTTCAGAAGCAAGCTGCTTTGGAGTAGACCTCATAATAGTCAAACCGGAACTTAACGCCGAAACATGTGAAGGAGTAAAGCAAACAATATTCGTGGAAAATAGGGGAGTTGTCGCGCAGAAAGTAACACTGACAATCGACAAACCATGGGTTGAGGTTGTGCAAAATACAATAACAGTACAGCCCGGAGAAAGAGCGGAAATGAACTTCTTTGTAAGCCCGCCATTCGATCTTGAAGATACAACATTCCTTAACTTAACAATTACAACAGACAGGGGATTCAAAACAGAGGGCAAAGTACTCGTAAGAGCAACAGGAAACCAGGAATCATTTGGATTGGGAGAAGTTGATCTAAGAGTTAGAGATTTGAACATAATGAATGTTGAAGGATTATACCACGATGTGGAGGTCACGTTTGATATTTACAATGATTCAAATAGAACACTCGAAGTATTCAACGCAAAAACACTTGATTATAACGGAGTCGTACAACTTGACAAAAGATTCATCAGCGCGAAAGATACAGTAATGGCAAAAGTGCTAGTTGATTTGCCTGAAGCACTCAAAGGAAAAACCGTGACAATTCCAATACAACTTGAAACCGATGAAGGAACTTATGTTAGAAACATAACATTCCAATACGGCGGAACACAAACAACTCCGGAAGAAACAGAAGTAGATGAACCGGTAAGCATTGGAACAGGATTGTTCACGCTCGCAGGATTATCAACGGCATTACTTGTTGTTCTTATAATTGTAGTAATAGGATTGATAATTTTTTCGGCTTACAAGGCGGTTCAGAAAGAAGAAAAACAGGAAATAATCGAAGCACCGGTTGATGACGCTGAAACAAAAGCCGCAAAAGAAAAGCTCGCGGAATTAAAAGGAAAAATTACAGAAACAAAACCGGCGAAAAAGAAAGTCGGCGCAGCCTCAAAAGGCAAGGCAAAAAAGAAATAAAATATGAAAATTAATTCGTTAAAATCCAACAACAAATTCTTGCCGAAAATATTTTGCGGAATCGATATGCCGCATGAAAAATCTCTTTTTAAAATACTTCATGTCAGTTCATTTGCCTTTTATCTTTTTCCATTCACAATAAAGCCATGGATCGGCAATTGAGAGTAATGTTGGACACTAATGTTTACGAGTTTCTCGAATTGCAGTATTTGGATCCACTCAGCAAACTCATTAACGAGAAAAAAATTGTAATATATGGTTGCCGGGTTGTCCGAAAGGAATTGCGTGATATTCCAAGGACGGCAAAACTAAAAGGCAAGAGTTTGAGAAACATATTGCTTGGCATTTATGACAAGTTAACTCAGAACCACGACTATCAATTGGATAGCATTGCCGAGAACATTGCAGAACAATACTGGAAAGAATATGAAGGCGGAATTTCGAAAAGAAAACTTATGGATGACTTCAAAATAGTAGCCATCTCAAGCATGCACAATCTTGACATAATTGTTTCAGAAGACGACAAGTCAATGAAATCCGGCCACGCAATAAGAGCATACTTAAAAGTGAATAATCTGAACGGTTTTAGAACCCCGGCATTTTATTCATTAAAGAAACTCATCCCTTGAGCTCTGCTTTTCTCTTCTTAAGATAAGCCTTTACAGCAGGGCTTTTCCTAACTTGTTCAAGATCCTCAAAAAGTACTTTCAGATGCGCAAACTTATCTTTTGAATAACTCTCTTTCTGAACAGTCTTCGAATACATTTACAACCACTATACCAATACGCGCATTAAAACTATTTAAAAGTAACTTCCAATATCAAATTAGCTTTGAAATATTTGGTCAAAAAAATCATCAAATAAATTCACTATTTTTTGAAATTCTGGGCAAAAAAAGAAGCAACAAAAGGACTCTGAATGAATAGGGCTTTTTCAGAGTTCTCGGAAACATTTTCGGGATGCAAAAACAAAACCGCGGCTTTTTTGTCAAAAACCATAAAGCGAGAATCAGACCTTGATTTTAGGGAAACCTTCACTCCGCGCTCCGTCAAAGAGCTTAGTTTCTTCTCGAAAAAACCCCTTTTTCTCTTCAAACCCTGCTCCGAAGACGAGATAACAACCGCTTCCTTACAGTTATCGAGCTGTTCACCTATCTTAGAGTAAATATTGTGTCTGCCCTCTATTATCCACGCGGATTCTGATTCTTCCGAACCTGAAAAAGAAACACTCTTTTCAAGGGCGCTGGCAATTGTTTCAACCTCAGCTAAAGAGGTTTCCAATTCCTTCTTTTTTCTGCCTGCAACAGCGTTAAAAACCTTCAAAGGAGTTACAACCGTAAACTCAATTGGTTTGGAAGCGCTTTTTACAACAAAACCCTTTTTCTCCAAAGAAACCAAAACATCATAAACACGCGCGCGAGGAATCCCGGCACCTTTACTTACAGAAACTGCGCTTCCTTTTCCGGTCTTCAAAAGAGCACCATAAGCTTTAGCTTCATACTCATTCAAACCGAATTTCTTAATTGAATCTAACATTGCATTTAGAAGGGAATTCGTGTATAAAAAAGTAATTATTAAAGTGAGACATTTGTCTCACAAATATTTTACGAATTCATTGCTATCATTTACTAAAACCAGTTTCGGTTTTGGAGCTTTTTCGGAAATTTCAAAAGCCGCAATAATTATTTTATCTCCTTTTTTGAATTTGTGTGCACCCGCACCATTGAGAGTTATTTCGCCTTTCTTTCCTGAAATCACATAAGTTTCAATTCTTTCCCCATTGGAAATGTTCCACACATGAACTTTTTCATTTTCACCCAAACCGCTTTTCTCCATCAAAAGTTTGTCAATCGAAATACTTCCGATGTAATCCAAATTTGCATCCGTAACAGTGGCCCTATGAATTTTTGATCTTAGGAATTCTCGCACAGTTCACACCGATACGGTTCAATTAGAATAAAGCTAAGACAAACCAAAATGATTTGATATTTCTTCATTTAAAGGATTGAAACATGTTTTTTCTGCCTTGTTCGTCAAAATTGAATGGTCAGAACTTGGATCTATTTGCCTAAATAGTAATTTCAAACCAATAACAAAATCAGATTCAGATTTGAATTTGTATGCTTCTTCATCCAATTCCCGAGTAAAATTCAAACAAGATTTCCTAGTTGTTTCACTTATCCCAACTTGAACTCCAAAAGAAGATAGAAACAAGTTACTTTCACAAGAATTGTATTTTGGAATCAACTCTTGAATTTTCCCAGGATAGTTTTCATAAATCAACTGACACGTTTTACCTATCATTGGAGATTTAATACCCACAAGAGACAACTGAAAATTAGACACATCCGTCCCTACTGACGAAAGCCAAAGGTAAGATGATATTATTAAAAATATTAAAAGTAATATTAAAGTTAAGTAATTTGGCTGAAAGTTGTTTGCTATTTTCCCGTTTAGCATCCATACAGTAAGAGTCGCTTAATATTTATTCTTTTCCCGTTCGATTAGAATAAAGTATATAAATCCTAAAGCCGTAAGTACTATTGCGTATTGGGAGTTAAGGTGGCAAGCTATACTGCTGCATCGCCAATCGGTGGGGGCTTTACGAAAGTGAAGTTGGCAGATCCCTGGCTTGCCTCTTACAATTAACTGATTTTTGGCAAAAACAAATCATTAAAAAGTTTAAAGCACCCACTAGTATAGGATGAACACGAAGCAACTTTTGTCAATTTTCATTATTCTGGCGGTAATAACCGGTTTTACATATGCTTTACCCGGAAAAGCAGAGGACAGAGGCCCATTGGAAAAAATCACCTTTATACACTACAAAAAAGGCCATGCAAAACCTCCTTGGGCAGGAGGAGGAAGCGGCGGCGGAACATTAACATGTTACGGTTTTTTGGCAAAAGATGCAAGATGGAAAACAACGGAACCATTTTCAATTAACCCAACTAACTCACAAGGAATGAGCGAATCGCTAATAGTTGACTCAACTCTAAGTGGAGTCAGCGCTTGGGAATCACCGGTTTCTTTTAACGTATTCGGAAACCACGCTGTTGACTATAATGCCTCCTATAATAACGGCAATTTTGACGGAATAAACACTTTGAGCTTTGGCGGCATTTCAGGTTCAGGCACAATAGGAGTTACAACTGTATGGGGTTACTTTTCAGGAGCACCACAAACAAGGGAGCTATTAGAATGGGACATGCTCTTAGATGAAACCGACTTCGCATGGGGAAACGCTGATTCAGCTCCAACCAAAATGGACGTGCAGAATATTATCACGCATGAATTGGGACATTCAGCCGGTTTGGGAGACTTATACGAAACAGGTTGTTCAGAAGAAACAATGTACGGTTACTCAACTGAAGGAGAAACCAAGAAAAGAACCATAGAAGCAGGCGACATTGCCGGAATGCAAAAACTCTACAAATAAAACGCAAAATTAAATGTATTACACCCAGCGATTCCCTTTTTTAAGACTCTGCCAAAGTTTTTAACCCTAATTCAACCCAATTCTACTGCCAAATAGTACGGATAAAGCCAGTGCGGCTTTTTCTTTTTTGGTTTAGTCAAACAGAATTCTTTTCTTTTTGGTCAAGCTTTTGCTTTTCTTGGAAAGAAAAGAAAAAGGTTGCGGGGATGGCAGAGTGGTCTAATGCGCACGCCTGGAAAGTCCCGTCTGCTCACGGGAGGTGAGCAGGCTTTGCCCCATTTTCAATGGGGCGAGAGACGATCCCAGACAGCGTGTTCCTTCACAGGAGCGCGGGTTCGAATCCCGTTCTCCGCGTACCTATTTTTTAAAAAAAATCAGCCGTTTTTCAACAAATAAAGAACAGCCCAAAACATTACCCTTTTATTTTATTTTTTTATAATTAAAGGGTAAGTTTATAAAATGTTTTATTCTGCAATACTTCATGGTTTATATTTATAAAAAGCGCATTGGAAAAAAGGATTATTACTACTTACGGGCGTCGCTTAATAAAGGCAGGAAAGCAGTCACTAAGGACATTGCGTATTTGGGGAATTCGGCAGAGGATGCAAAGAAGGCATTGAGCGAAATAAAAGAACATAAGGATGAAATAAGAAAATCCTACAAAAAAATCAGTTCTTTCCTAGAATCTAATCATTACCTTGAACTCGCAAAAAAAAATAAGCTGAAGCATGATGATTTGTTTGGAGAAAAACTCCTGGAGGTTGAAGCCTGCAAAATACATTATATCAAAGAATTTGCAAGATTAGACAAGCTGACAAAAAAGCAAATGATAAACAACTTCATTATCGATTTTACTTATAACACCACTTCAATAGAAGGCAATACCATTGAGCTACGAGAAGTTCACAATCTGTTTGAAGAAGGAATAACACCAAAAGGAAAAACACTGCGGGAAATTTATGATTTGCAGAACACAAAGAATGTATTTGAAAAACTTAATTTGAAAGACCGGGTTAATGATGCATTGGTTTTGAAGGTACACGAGGGATTAATGGAAAAGGTTGATCAAAGAACCGGATACCGAATAAAAGACGTTCATATCAAAGACTCACATTTCGAATCAACCCCGTGGCAATACATTTCAGCCGACATGAAAGAATTATTTAAATGGTATAATAGAGAACACGACAAACTCCACCCACTGGCACTTGCAGCCATATTTCATCACAAATTCGAAAAAATACACCCGTTTTTTGACGGAAATGGCAGAACAGGAAGAATCCTGATGAATGTTATCTTGATGAAAAAAGACTATCCGCCAATAATAATAAGAAAAAAATACCGAGCAGAATATCTGGACACTCTTTCAGATGCAGATGAGCAAAACCTATTTGCAAAAGAAACAAACCATTACAAAAAACTTATCCGGTTTTGTTCAACGGAGTTCACGGAAAACTACTGGAACAATTTTTTTTAAAAAAAAATCAGCCCCTCAAAATTAGTAGGAATAAATATTCAGCGTAAATCAAAAGGAAAACAAGTCCGTGCCATTTTTCGAGAACAAACCGTTTCCTTACGAACAAGAAACCAAACAGCAGGAATGTTGTAAAACCAACCATTAGAAGATCGGCATTGCTTGAAGCTGAAAAAGGAATATCATTTAGCAAGGAGCTAATTCCCAAAATGAAAAAAATGTTGAAAATATTACTTCCAATAATGTTTCCAACGGCAATATCGGAATTCTTCTTCAAAGCCGCAATCGCACTTGTAAACAATTCCGGAAGAGAAGTTCCTATCGCCACAACAGTCAATCCGATAAGAGTTTCACTCACGCCAAAACTTGTTGCAATTACAATCGCACTATCAACAACAAATTTTCCGCCCAAAGCCAGCGCAGCAATCCCGAGAACAATAAAAAAAGCGGAAACACCTAGAGAAAATTCTTTCACGTTCGATGTTGCAGAATTGTTATCGCGTGCAATTCCAAAAGTATAGTAAAGGAAAATTGCGAAAAAAGAAAGCAAAACAAAACCATCCCCCTTTGAAATCACGGAAAAAGGAGAACCGTTAATCAAAGCATCATTTGCAACAAAACCAAGAACAATAACAGCCAAAAAGCTTAAGGGAATTTCCTTCCAAACAGTACTGTTGGCAACCTTCAAAGGAAATAAAAACGCGGAAATACCAAGAATCAAAAGAACATTTGCAATATTGCTGCCCAAAACATTCCCGATTGCAATGCCGGCATTTCCGTTAATATTAGCAAAAACATTCACGATAAGTTCAGGCATTGATGTTCCAAAAGCAACAATAGTAAGCCCGATAACCAACGCAGAAACATTAAATTTTTTCGCAATGGATGAAGCGCCGTCAACCAAAAAATCTGCACCTTTTACAAGAAATGCAAAACCGAACAGGAGAACAAGGAAATCCAGCAGCAAAAAAATCACTTTTTCAGCAAAGGAAGAACAGCCCTAAAAACCATTGCGAACAAACCCAGGAAAAAAGCAAACAAAACAATTGGATTTAAATTCAAAAAATCTCCTTTAGATGATTCAAGAACAAAAATATGCAAAAGCAAAAAAGCCAATCCGATATAACCGGCCGTGTGAATTTTTTTCCACCACTCAAAGCCGATACTATTAACAGCTCGATCTCCGGAAGTAATTCCCATCACATAAAATACCGCAACGCCTATTATGCCCAAAACAAATGCCAACAAATTTTGGTCAGCGGAAAATTCCGGAGAAAGATCAAGGGAAAGAATATTGTACACAAAAAAAAGCAAGTACATTAAATGCAAAAGCAATAATGAAAAACCGGCGAGACCGAAAGATCTCCTGAAAGCATAATAATTTTCGAATTTTTTGTTAAGCCTTACAAGCGGCCCAAGAATAAAAGTTATTGAAATCAAAATTATCGCGGAAAGAAGGAAAACCGTGTCCAACGAGGAAAGCGAAAAAAAAGCATCCGAAAAAGAAAATGCGCGCATTGGATCGGCAAAACCAAATAATGCAAAAACAAAAACAAGAATGATCCAAAAACTCGACCAAAGCTTTTCAGAGCCTGTTAAAGAGGAAACACGCATACAAACACAATGTGCTTCAAATATTTAAAAACATCTACAAAGCAAAAAATGCGGAAAAATGCTCTCTGCAAAACCCTCAAAGAGGGTTAAAAAAACCAAGCAATTGGAAATAATACTTATGAAACAAATGCAAATACTAGCCCAAAAAGGGAAAGCGCGCGCAGGAACACTTAATACAGCCCACGGGAAAATTGAAACTCCGTTCTTCATGCCTGTAGCAACTAAAGGATCGGTGAAAACACTTTCACACGAAGAAGTTTTGGAAACCGGAACACAATGTTTGATTTCAAATGCATTCATACTTTCACTCAAGCCGGGAATGGAAGTAATTGAAAAATTTAATGGAATGCACAATTTTATGAACTGGAAAAAAGGATTGTTCACGGATTCGGGAGGGTTTCAAGTATTGAGCGATGAGTTCTGCTTGAAATTGGATGAAGAAGGAGTAACGTTTAGAAATCCTTACACCGGAAAAAAAATGATGTTTTCTCCGGAAACAAGCATTGCAATACAAAATTCTCTTGGAAGCGATGTTGCAATGTGTTTAGATGATGTTCCCAAAGCAGGCGCTTCAAAAGAAAGGGTTTTCGAATCAATGCAAAGAACTTTTGAATGGGCGCAAAGATGTAAAAGCGCTCACAAAAACAAAAAACAATTATTGTTTGGAATCTGCCAAGGCGGAATTTACAAAGAATTCCGAAAAAAAAGCATTGAACAAATAAATTCAATTGATTTTGACGGAGTTGCGCTTGGAGGATTGGCTATAGGGGAGCCGCTTTCAAAAATGTTTGAAACAATTGATTATTCTATTCCATTTTTGCCCGAAGAGAAAACACGCTACTTGATGGGAGTTGGTTCTGTGAAAGAAATTGTGAAAAGTGTTGCGCGCGGAATTGATTGTTTTGATTCTGCATTTCCAACAAGAACCGCGAGACACGGAAAAGCATACACATCAAAAGGAGACATAAACATTAATTCTGCCACATTCAAATTTGACAAAAAACCATTGGATGAAAAATGCGATTGCATGGTTTGCAAAAATTATTCAAAAAGTTATATACACCATCTTTTCAGAACGCGCGAAGAAAACTCGCAAAAATGGTTAACATTCCACAATCTTTATTTTTTGCAGAATTTGATGAAACAAATGCGCGAGGACATTATTTCGGGAAAGTTCTCGGAAAAGAAATACCTAAAAAGCTAACATAGAGAGATATTTGAATGGAAAAAAACGGCGAAAAACAACTGAAGCACTATGCAACAGTAACAGGACTTTTTGTAGCGGTTCTACTAATTTCAAACATCGCATCCACAAAACTGGCTCTAATCGGACCATTTGTTTTGGACGGAGGAACAATTCTATTCCCTTTAGCATACATCTTTGGGGACATTTTAACAGAGGTTTATGGGTACAAAAAGGCAAGAAAAGTCATCTGGACAGGGTTCTTTGCAGCGCTTATAATGTCAATAGTGTTTGCAATAGTGGGAGCATTGCCTTCCGCCCCCGGATGGGAAAGCCAAGGAGCATTTGACGCAATTCTCGGAGTAGTGCCTCGTATTGTGCTGGCATCACTTATAGCATACTTTGCCGGAGAATTTTCCAACAGCTTTGTATTGGCAAAAATGAAAATCTGGAGCAAGGGAAAAGACCTCTGGAAAAGAACAATCGGATCAACAATAGTGGGACAGGGAATTGATACGACGCTATTTACATTTATAGCATTTTGGGGGGTATTCCCGCTTGAGACATTTGTCTCACTAATTGTTTCCAACTACATTTTCAAAGTAGGAGTTGAGATTCTCTTTACACCAATCACTTACAAAATAGTGAATTTCCTCAAAAAAGAAGAGGGGGAAGATTACTACGATCACAACACGGATTTCAATCCATTCACTCTTTCCGACAATGCGAAAACTTTAAAGCAGTGAAGAAACTATTTCATTTATGGCAATCGTAGCGGCTTCAGTCCTTGACGCGGATTTTTCAAAATGGAAAGAATGGCTTCCAAAATTAGAGGAAGCAAAAGTTGACCGCATCCAATGGGATTTGATGGACAACAAATACGTTCCGAATAAAGGCATTGATGCAAAATGGATTCCCGAACTGAGGAAGAAAACAAAAATCTTTTTCGAAACACACCACATGGTTGAAAAGCCCGAAAAATATGTTACAGAATTTTCCGAAATGGGTTCACAACTTTTTATTTTCCATGTTGAAACAACAAAAGAACCACAAAAATTAATTGAACAAATAAAAGAGAATGGAATGAAAGTCGGAATAGCAGTCAACAATAAAACACCAATAGAAAAAATTTTCCCTTATTTGAACAAAGTGGATATTGCATTAGTAATGACTGTTGAAGCAGGTTTTGGAGGGCAAAGTTTTATCGAACAAAACCTCGAAAAAGTAAAAGTTCTTCGCAAAAAAATTGATAAGGAAGGATTGGATTGTTTGATAGAAGTTGATGGGGGAGTTAATACAAAAACCGCGCCAAAATGCGTGGAAGCAGGCGTTGATATTCTTGTTTCTGGAGGAGGAATATTCAAACACCCCAAAGGCATTGCAGAAGCGGTTAAAGAGCTGAAATCACTCTGAATAAAGCTTTTTAACCTTAATTCAGCCCAAATTCTTGAGTTCGACCAAATAAAGCATCTTCTTTTTGGTTCAGCCAGAAGGATAGGCTTTTTCTTTTTTGGTTCAGCTTTTTTCTTTTCGCAAAAAGAAAAAAGGTGAGCGGGGATGGCAGAGTGGTCTAATGCGCCAGGCTTGAGAAAGCTTTTGGTAAAAGCTTTACCAAAAGACACCCTTCGGGTAACCTGGTTCGCTTCGGCGAGCGGGGGTTCGAATCCCTCTTCCCGCGTTCAACAGCTAGTTCGAAGCGAGAAACCGATTGATTTTTATTCTTCTTTTGCGAGTATATTAGTATGAGTGATACTGTGACTATTTCAAAAGAAGAGTATGCTGAATTGAAAAGTCAGGCAAAAATAGACAAGGAGTTTCTGAAAGAACTAATTCAAAGCTTGAAAGACATTAAATCTGGAAATGTCACTAGGGTTCGCTAAGTTCTTTTGCAATATTCTCTATTTCTTCTTTGTATAAATCCAGCAGCAATTTTATCGAATTAATGATTGCCTGCTGGTCTTTCTTTTCACTCATGTTCACAACATAAACTGCCTTGAGTTGCTCGTAAATAAGATAGTAAACCCTCTGCTTTTTGTGCTTCTTTTCCCTGAACCATTTAGCAGACAAAGGCTTTCCCACAAAGGGATTCTCAGTCAATTGGTCAAGGATTCCATCAAACCAATCTTTGAAATCCTTATCAGCGCCTTGCAATTTTGATTTAAACACAGGAGCAAGAAAAACCTTATACGCCATGACTAGCTTTTACGAAAATATTGTTTTAAACCGTTGCGAATATGAATAAAGTTACAATCGCCAAAAACGAAAAAATATTAACCCCCTGAAACCTATACTACGCGTGGCGAAACTAAGGGCAGCGGCTTTTGCAATGGTTGCTTTGGCACTTATAATTTCCGGATGTATTCAAGTTCCTGAAAATAATAACCAAACAAATGAAAACGAAAACCAAAATATTCCAATTGCTCCGACAACTTACACAACACAAGCAGAGTGCGAGCAAACAGAAAACTGTGAATGCCTATTTGTAATGTGCGATTACATTCCGGAAGGAAAAACGTTTGAGGAAACATGCGGAATAGGATTCAAAAAAGGTTGGGCATGCAGATAGAGCTAAACACCGAAAAAAAGCCAAGCATTTATAAGTATTTTGTACGCGAAATCTCCTTGATGAAAACAATAATCCTCTTTCTTGGACTAATACTTATTCTCAGCGGCTGTACACAACAGCCGGCAAACGGATTGCAGGATCAAAACCTGAATGATTCCATGATGACTGATGATACAATGATGAATGATAATGCAAACGCCGGAGTTGATAGCATGAAAACAGTCAAAAGTGGAAGCACAATAAAAGTAGAATACGTTGGAACCTACTCTGATACGGGGGAAGTGTTTGACCAGAGCGAGGGAAGAGGCCCGCTCGAATTTGTTGCGGGATCAGGCCAAATGATACAAGGGTTTGATGAAGCAGTAATGGGAATGAAACTTAACGAAGAAAAAACTGTTATAATTCCGCCGGAAAAAGCATATGGAGAGGCAGGAAATGGACAAACCGTAGAAGCTCCAATTGAGCAAATACAAGGAGACGAAAACGTAACCGTCGGAATGCAGCTTTTTACAAACACCGGGCAACAGGGAACAGTAACCGCAATCAATAATGGAGTTGCAACCATAACATTTGTGCATCCATTAGCCGGAAAAACACTCCAATTTTGGATTAAGGTTGTTGAAATACAATAAATTAATTTCGCAACCAAAACTAATTTATTGAATTGCACACAAGCATAATGCATGGAAAACTGCATATTCTGCAAAATAATTTCTGAGGAAATTCCTTCAAAAAAACTTTTTGAAAATAAATATGCGTACGCATTCCTTGATGCTTTTCCGGCGGCAAAAGGGCATTCGCTTGTAATTTCAAAAAAGCACTATGAAACGCTTCTTGAAATTCCGGAAAAAGAAATGAAAGAAATTTCAATTGCAATCCAAAAGGTTTCAAAAGCCGCGAAAAAAGCATCGCAAGCTGAAGGATTTAATATAATCCAAAACAACGGAGAAGCAGCAGGCCAATCAATAAAACACGTGCATTTCCACATTGTGCCAAGATTCAAAAATGATGGTTTGAAGCTACATTTTCCACTTGGAAAAGCAGATGAAAAAATACAATTGGAAATACAGCAAAAAATGTTGAAAGAGTTAAAATAAAAACCAAAAGAACACTATTTTTATACAAAAAAAACCGGAATTAATTGAAATAAGCTCGCGAATGCAAAGAGATTATTCAGTTGCAAGAGAAATGGTTTCACTTAAAACAATTATGAAAATGTTGTTTTGAAAGAGTGCGAGTTATATTGATGCAATAGATTTAATACAATTTAGATAATAATTAGTATAAGGCGAGTATAATTGGATGACAAAATTATTACAGCAGAAGAAAAAACAGTAGAAAAAAATAGGAAAACAAGAGATAAAATAACACAAAATAAAAAAGAAAGTTTGTTGGACAAAGTCCAGAAGTATAATGGGGCGATTATAGCCGTTGCAACAATTATTTCATTATTTACAACACTAATGTTTGTTCTATTAACTTATAATTTGTTGTTAACAAGCACTGATCCGCAAATCGAATTACTCGGATCTATTTCCAACACTACTTCAAAAAAATATCACATAACAGCTGAAAAACCAGGCATATTTGGATTTATTTTGAAAAACGAAGGAATAAACGACATCAAAGATATAGAAATATACGTTGATCTACTGCACCAAAGTTTTGATGGTAAATACACTCTACCAGAAGTATGGCAAACTTTACCAATTAAAGAAATAGAATATGTAAAAAGTGGGAGCGAAACTAATTTTCAAATAAATTTAAATGATAAATTACAATATCTGACAGAAGGGGAAGGTTTCAGACTAGTAAATATTAGAATAAATTATAAAAGAGATTTTGATGGGAAAGTATTTTTTTATGATCGAACTTATAATTTAACAGAAAATAATAATGATTTATTGGATAATGATGTGCAACTAAATAACATTATTAGATCTTTACAACAGCGAAATTAAGTGCGAAGGGGCGGATTCGAACCGCCGAAGGCACTAAGCCACTAGCCCCTCAAGCTAGCCCGGTAGACCGCTACGGTACCCTCGCAAGGGCACAATTAAGAAATTCTGCTGGAATAAGCTTTTAAATATCGCGAAAACGTTGATCATATATGCGAAAACCCCTATTCAAGTACCAACCCCATCATTTTGAATGGATGGTGAAAAAGCTCAACGAAGGACATTCAAGGTATAGAGTGGCACAGTTATTTACACAAGAATTCAAAGGAGCAAGTGTTGGATCAACCAAAGTAAGAATGCGAACTCGCCTCCCAAGCCATCTTTCCCCGGATGAGGCGTTGCAGCATTATTATGACAACATGACAACCGCAGAACAAGCACAATTGAACAGAACAGAAGGGATACAGAATTACTGGAGAACCGCATCTGATGCACAAAAAATATTCCACAAAAAACAAATGAAAAAAGGTCATAAAAGATTCTGGAAAAGAATGAGTAAAGAAGATAGAAAAAAGTGGGCAGACAGATTAGGAAAATTGGGCAGGCAGCAAAGAGAAGAAATTGGAAGACTGGGTGGACTTGCTTCTTGGGCAAATGCATCTGAAGAGGAACGAAAGGAAAGAAAAAATAATTTAAAACAAGAAGCAATAGATTATGGACAATTAAGAAAGAGTTGGATTTTCTTTGAATCACCGCAAGAAAGACGAAGACAAACTTTCGGAGACGCGAAAAGAACCATAATAGGGCGCGGAGTTGGAAATTACCAAAGACAAATTATCATCATGGATGCATTGAAAAGGCTTTCAAGTGACCAACAAATTATCATAGCATTAAGAGTGTTCAGAGAGCAGACCCTAAAGGAACTAATCAAAACAACCGGACTGCCACAAGCAGCCATTCTGGAGGCTTATGAAGACGGAATTGACAGATTAAGCCAAGACCCTAATCTTAGAAGATTAGTTCAGTAAAGAAAACTAATTTATAGCGAGAAAGCATTCAATTTACTATGGATCAAGATTTTTCAAAAAACCTCTTACATGTAGGGGTTCTTTTAGTTCTACTTCTCGGATTACTTTTAGCGCTTATTTTCACCGGGATTTTAGGATGCAGCATTGTTCCTGGCGGATGTGATATTTACTATCTTGTAATCAAGGGCGGAGCTCCCACAATCCTCATAGCTTACGGAGAATCCGGAATGGGAAATCATTTGGAACTTGAAAATATTTTAAAGCGAAGAGACATTTTAGGAGCACAAACAACAATAATGCCGATTGATAGACTCTCAATAGGAAACATCACACATTACGATCTTGTAATAGTTGAACACGCAAAAAAAATTTGCACAAGCCAATTGAAAATGTTCCAGGATTATGTGATACGAGGCGGGAGATTGGTTTGGACAGCTGACGCCGGAACGGACGCATGCGAGGGAGATTCACTTTTGTTGGATTCCGAAAGAAATGAGGGTGGAAAAGAAGAAACAATAAGTCCTTGGGCGCGCAAAGACGGAAACAAACAAGTTTCATTCGACCAATTCATTGGAGTAAACTATCTTGCAAATTATTGTGAAATTGTTCAATGCACACCAGGAGAAGAAATAGGCAGGATTGAAATTACAAATGATTCCCACAAACTAACATACGGATTAAGTCCAACAATTCCATTTTACAGCAATTTCAGCTTAGTGGAATCGAACAAACAAGCCACAACAAGAATAGTTGCAACCTTTGATTACGGAACAAACATTGTTGTAAACAATGCGGGAACAACAACAAATTATGGAAACGATCTTCCGTTTATTGTCACAGGCCAAATAGGAGAAAGAGTTGTATATTACGCTACGCCGCTGGAAAATTTTGTGCAAGGAGAAAGGCCGAACAAAGCAATTATAGAACAAATGTACCGCGGAATGCTGTACAAATAAAGTGATTTATTTGAAAATCAGATTCAAAAAAGTAAAAACATTAAACGAATTCATTGACGCGATTATGTTACGCGTGGATGTTTTTATCAAAGAACAAAAATTCAAACCAGGATGGGAGCCTGATGAACACGACAAAAAAAGTACGCACTTTATTGCAATAGTAAATAAAAAAATTGTTGCAACTCTCCGCTATAGAGAACCGAAAAAAGACGAAATCAAATTTGAAAGAATGGCAACAAAAAAAGAATTCAGAGGAAAAGGAATTTCCTCAAAATTATTGAAATTTGCAATTAAAAATGCGAAGAAAAGAAAGCCAAAAAAAATCTGGGCAATAAGCCAAGAACGCGCAAAAGAATTCTGGGAAAAAAACGGGTTCAAAGCAATTTCAAAACCGTACAAAATTTACGGAACAAAACATTTGAATATGAAATTTAACGAATAGAATTTATTTCTTCTTTGTTTTTGCAATAGAATTAATGTTCTTTACTAATTCCATCAAATCAACAGGAACAGCAAGAACAACAGTATTGCTTGCAGTTGGTCCAAGACCGTCAATTGTTTGCAAAGTTCTAAGCTGCATTGCGCCTGGACTTTTTGTCATTATATCGGCGGCCTTTGCAAGGTTATCGGCAGCCATTCTATCCCCTTCAGCTTTTATGATTGTAGCTCTTTTTTCTCTTTCACTACTTGCTTGCCTTGACATCAATCTTTTCAAATCTTCCGGCATATCAATGTCCTGCAATTTAATATCCGTAACTTCCACACCCCAATTCTTTGAAGCCCTTTCCACAATCAGCTCAATATCCTTACCGATTTTTTCTCTCTCCCCAAGAACTTGGTCAAGAGTCATTCCGCCGGCAACATCCCTAAGAGCGGTTTGCGCATACTGAGAAACAGCGTACAAATAATCCTGAACTTTTATGATTGCAATGGAAGCATCAACAACCTTGAAATAAACAACACCGTTAATTGACACAGGAACATTATCCTTTGTAATAACCTGCTGCCTTGGAATGTCAATTGTCAAAATTCTTATATCCACAATTCTAACATCATCCACAATAGGAGTAATGAAAAAAACTCCAGCGCCCCTCGATCCCGAATAACGGCCTAAAGTAAAAATAACCGCGGATTGATATTCGTAAATATATCTAAAAGAAAGCAGGAAAACAAAGCCAAGGAAGGCTAATAGGAAAAAAACCATAAACGGGCTAATAATGGAGACCCCGATAAGGATCAATGCTATAACCCCTATAACGCCCCAAACAAGCGCTTTAATTGCAGTACTCATAAGTAAGATTTGTAAAAAAAACCTTTTAAACCCAATATAATGGGAAAAAACCGCGTAGTAAATGCTTTAAAGGAATTGAGCCAAAAAATCTAAGCCAAAAGGGCCCGTAGCTCAGCTTGGATAGAGCACCTGCCTTCTAACTAACCCTTTTCTTTCTCTTTGAAAGAGAAATAAAAGCGTTAACGGAAAAGAAAGAGAAATACATAATTAGGAGGTTAGCAGGGGGTCGAGGGTTCAAATCCCTCCGGGTCCGATTATAACATTTAGATAACATTTAAATGTTACTAAAATCAATTTAATTTATGGCAAAGCAAGAAAGAATTGGAATATTATTGAGAAGAAAACGAACACAAACAACTTTTGAAAAACCCACTTTTCACAATATAGAAACTG
Source organism: archaeon (assembly GCA_035655435.1). Classification (GTDB taxonomy): domain Archaea; phylum Iainarchaeota; class Iainarchaeia; order Iainarchaeales; family Iainarchaeaceae; genus UBA493. Next base: position 31,997 of record DASRUN010000064.1, read on the forward strand.
AAAATATTGATTACACATCTAGTGTTGGAACTGCATCACAAAAACGATTAGATGCAGGCGACATATTTATTGCTTCGCTCCAAATAGAAAGTCTTGTAAAAAGAGGAGTGCTAAAACTAAATGACGAATTAGGAGAAGCACATTATTTCACTGAAGCACATAACAGCACTGGAAGAACAGTAAGAAGAATACATAGGACGCGAGATGACACTCTAAAACTGCTTGCAGAGAGAAATTTAATTTCAAGTATCCGACAAGACCTTGAAAAAGTAGTGCATATAAAAATTATAACCAAACTGAAAAAAGCATACCCAAGATATAAAGTGGCATTTTCTAAAGAAGAACCAATTTTAGATTATCAAAAAAACATAAGAGATAATACAAAGAAAGTTTTCATGCGTAAACCAAAATTACTAAGACGAAGAAGATAGCTTCAAAAACGAATATAACCATTTGCTATTTCTAATTTGTGATGCAAGCACTTGTTGTAAAAAATGCCGTAAAAAAATTCATTGATAAAAAAAACAAAGTTGTAGCACTTGATGATGTTAGCCTTGAAATAAAACAAGGAGAAATTGTAGGATTATTAGGACCGAACGGCGCGGGAAAAACAACTCTTATTTCAGCAATTTGCGGACTACTCGAACTTGATGAAGGAACAGTAAGCGTGTTCGGAAAAAATGCACTCACGCAAAAAGAAGAAGTTTCAAAAGATATTAATCTCATAACCGGATTTGCAGGAGTCCTCCAAGGATTAACCGTGGAAAAACTTCTTTACTATTACACACTACTTTATAACATTCCGGAAAAAGAAAAAGCAATCCAAAGAGTGCTGAAAGAAACAAGGCTTGAGGAAAAAAGAACACAACAAGCGCAAGGACTTTCATCCGGATACAAACAAAGATTCTACATTGCAAAAGCGCTTCTTTCAAATCCAAAACTACTTTTAATGGACGAACCAACCGTTGGATTGGATGTGAAAACCGCAATACAAATACGCGAACTAATAAAACAACTCAAAAAAAACGGAACAACAATATTGCTTACAACACATTACATGCAGGAAGCCGAACAATTGTGCGATAGAATAGCACTCATAAATAACGGAAAAATAGTTGCATATGGAACAACACAGGAATTGAAAAAAATTGCCGGAAAACCAAAAGCAAGCCTGGAAGAAGTTTTCCTGTTTTTAACAAAAGAGGAATTGAAAGATGACGATGAATGAAAGCCTGGAAAGAGCATACAGCCAGTTTTACAAAAACACACACATGATGTTCAACAGCTTCTTCAGATTGATGGATACAACCATCTGGCCGATGACGCTTTTATTGGCATTCGCATTTTTGGCACAATCATTGAACAATGATCCTGCAATAATTACAATGGTAATTTTAGGAATGATGGGTTGGCAAATCGTACAGCAAACACAAATGGGAATAGCGGTTGGTTACATGGATGAATTCTGGTCAAATTCATTGACACACTTATTTGTAACGCCAATCAGATTGGGAGAATTTATTTTGGGCGGAATAATGACCGGCCTATTCAAGTGCGCAATAGTCACAATACTTTTCTTTATTACCGCACAATTCTTTTTCAGCGCAAGCGTCCCGGATCTTTCCGGGTTCATCATCGCATTATTTTTTCTTTTCATTTTTGGAATCTCATTGGGAATGATAAACATGGCATTGATGTTCCCACTGCGCGAAAATGCGATTTTTGTTGTGTGGACAATCCCGGATGTTTTAGTGGTTTTTTCCGGGATCTATTATCCGCTTGAAATACTCCCCCAGCCATTGTATACATTGGCACAATTCCTTCCGAGCTCGCATGCATTCAACCTTATCAAGGAAACAACAGGATTTGCAAAAGCAGACATGACCGCATTGATTGTTTTGAGTGCGGTATGGCTCATAGGCGCGTGGTTACTCCTTATTTTCTCATTCCGCTTTGCAAAAAAAACCGGAAAACTTGTAAGGGTTGCCTAAAAAAATCAAAAAAGCACTCGCTTTTGAAAGTCATCAAAATATCGGAAAACCTGCGTTTTAAATAACCAATCAAACTAATTATTTTCGGTTCAAAATGGATTATAAAAAAGAACTTGCAAAAGCCCTTGAAAAGGCAGGTGCAAAAAACGCACAGGATTCGATAGAAACACCCCCTAATAGAGAAATGGGGGATTTTGCGTTCCCGTGCTTCCTGCTTGCAAAAGAATTCAAAAAAAGCCCAATTCAAATTG
>DASRUN010000065.1:0-17129 GCA_035655435.1 archaeon
CGGGGTCATAGGGGCGGAGCCCCTATTTCATTAATCGCACTTCTAATATTTTCGATTGTAAAGTTTATCATGCGCGAAGACGCAAAACAAAAACGCTGATTAACAATTAATGCTGTCAGTTTGAACCAAAACAAAGTGATAATGTAAATAAAAACGCCGTTCCGTTTTTTGAAATCCGGGCAGGGGCAATTCAAGCAAAAAGAATATGTTTTTATTTCAGAGATTCCAAATAATGGCATGAACTCGGGTTTAGTTGTGTTTGTTTGTTTTTCATTGTTACTGCTCGCGGGCTGCCTGGAAATCCCTTATGGCGATGAAGTCCGGGACAAAACCAATTTGGCGGCGGCAAGCTCTTTGTGTCAACAAAAAGCCATGATAGGCGGCACAGCTCCGCAGAACGCCTGCAACACACTAACAGTGGAAGTTGAAGCGCAAACATACAAGTGCGAGTATGATTTAACAAACGGGAATTGTTTTGCAAAAAAGGCTTGATTTTATGTTTTCGGGGTACAGGGAAATACTTTCTGTTTCATGGAAAGGCACGGCAAAACTCTCTGGAACATGGGGTGTAATTGTTGGCGCATTCTCGCTGATCATGAACGCGGTTCCCTCGCTTACAATTCCACTTCTCGCAGTGCTTATCCCCCTCTCCCTTGCTATGCCCGCGGTTATTGCCTTCTTCATGACAAAGAGCTATGCAAAGCGGACAAGGCTCGAAACAAAGATGGCTGCAAAACACGGGGCAGTTACGGGTGTTGTCTATGCAGTTGTAATGATTTTGATTGCACTTTTTTTCATCATCATTAACTATTCAATGGCTGCTCTGGTTTGGGGCTCGCTTGAGGTTCTTGGTGAGGGAATACTAGTGGTTGTAGTAACCATAATTATCGGTCTTCCGCTATTAGGGGTTCTGAGCATAATAAGCGGAGCAATAGGCGGAGTAGCCGTGAACAAAATTAATTAGGGAATTTTTACTCAACCTTTATTGCATTCACAAATTCATTATCAGTTATTTCGCCTTTTGAAAATTTTAGAACCGTATCGGTGTTTACTGAATAAATTTCCGCCAGATTTGCTGTTTTTTTACATCATTTTTCAATCCAAGCATGGTTGCAATATCTTGCGGGATTGCCATTCTTCATTCACATTCTGCCACGTAAAGCTGTCAGATAACACTCTGTGAAGTATTTGCCTTTTTGTTAACTCAAGATAATCTAACGGTAAATCATATTCGTGTTTTAGCCCAAGCCTCTTGAGTTCCCGCCACGCCGTTCTATTGTCATCATCATCTTTGGGATTAACCCATAAAGGTGTAATTTTTACTTTTCCATTAGCAAAACCAATTTTTAGACGCTCAACTCTTCCACTCCAGGTGATTTTATCTGAAATTTGACTATTGCTACTTGTTGCACCACTTATCCAAGTAACATCTCTACCTTTGCTCTTTTCGAGACTAAATTCTTTGCCTAATATTGTGCCTCGGAATTTTTCTTCGGGGTTTAATGTAGAGGTTATAATAAAGCACATAGTCATTTTGTGCACAATTAAGTTTAAACAGATTATGGAATACAGAATTTGGTTAAGTGGGGTTTGTAATACTGACATAACGATTGATGCCGTCAGTTCGAACCAGTCTCAGCACGTTTTTCACAGCTCAGAAAACTCTAATCATCATTCGGCTTTGAGATTGTGGTTCTTTGGATTTTTTAATGTTTTGTCGATCTCCGATACTTTATCGTTTCAATTGTTTTCGGCCAGTTTTTGCAGTGTTTTGATGAGTATTGTTGCATAAGAACCTTTTTTGAGTTCGAATTCTAGCGTGCAAATATTTCCTTTTAATTTTGTTTTTGCGTTTTTTGTTTTGAAAAATGTGCTTCTTTCAAGGGCTTTTCCGTAAGGGTAAATTTTTTCAATAAATAGTTTTCTTTTGATTCCTTTTAATTTGAATAGTATTGGAAATTCTTCGGAGTTTATTGTAATGTTTTTCTGTACTCGGCTTTTCTGTTTGAGTATTTGTTCTTTGAGTTTGCGGTTGAATTCAAATGCTTGCATTGCCCGTATTCCTTGTCTTACTGTTTTTTTATCTAATAATAAAATTGCTTCTTGATAATCGGCATTTTCGGCCAAGAAAAGGAATATTTTTTTCTTCGGTTCGGGTATTTCCTCTTTGGATAAATTTTCCCATTTTTCCCAGTTTTTGAGTATTGTCTTTTTTATTCTTTTTGATTCTTCGGATTCTTTTTCGGAGTAATCCGTGAGCGCGCTTTTTGTTGCTTTTTCCCATTCCTTGTTTTTGAGGTGTTCTCCAAGCTGTATTGTTTTTGCGGAAAACCTTTGTTCATCAAAGTAGTTGGGGTAAATAATTTTTCCTGTTTTTTCTTTGAGAAATTTTTCTTCTATTTCGTTTGTTTTTCCAAAAAGTATTTTGAATTTGTTTGCGGTGTGCATTCCGAAGAAGATTTTTTTTGCGCTGTTTCCAATGAATTTGAGCTGCATTTCAGAATTTGTAGTTTTGAGTTGTGTTTCCGAGCAAATACATTGTTTTGTTGTTGCCTGCGCATCTTTTAATCCGGATGAATAAATTTTTGTATTGTTTTCCGTTTCAAGGATTTTGAGTGCTTTATCTGTTCCAAGTCCTTTTTGCTCTAAAATATAATAGTAGTATTTTCCTTCCCATAATTGGGGTTGGAGTATTTCTTCCACAAAAAAGGTTTCGGGTGTTTTTTTGAATTCCATTTTAGAATCCTTTTTTTACCATTTCAAACATCATGAAAACAAATGCGTATCCAAGGAGTAGAATAAAAATTCCTACAAAAGAGTATATTTGGTTTATTCCAAAGAGGAATCCCGCAAAAATTGGACCTATGAGTTGTCCAAGGGATTGAAATGAACTGTTCATACCCAATAATACGCCTCTTTTTGCCTGCGCTCTTTTTGTAATCATTGACATTATTGAGGGCATTGCCATTGAGTTTCCGAAAATCATTATTGCAAGTGCTACTCCGAGGAAAATAATGTCTGGTGCAAAGAAAATTCCGAGGAAACCTATTGAATTGAAAACAAAACCGACTTTGATAAGGGTTGTTTCTTTGAAGCGCGTGAGAAGTTTTGCGCTGACCATTTGTCCGAAGAAAATTAATATTCCAATATATGTGAATACCACTCCGACTTCTCCGCTCCCGAAACCAAATTTCTCAAGCGTGAACAATGCGAATGTTGCTTCCAATCCCCCAAAAAGGAATGTCATCATGAATGTTCCGAAAAACAATAACAGTGTCCTGCTTTTGATGTGTGCCAAAAAATCCATTTCTTTGTGCGCAAGATCTTTATTTTCTTCCTGTTCTTTCGGTTCTTTAATGAAGAGCAGAATGCCGATTGTGTTTGCGAATGAGAATAATGCCGCGGAAAGAAATGCGAGCTGGATTGAAATGTGCGAGGCTATTCCTCCGTATGCCGGTCCGAGAATAAATCCTAAGCTGAATGCCATTGACATCATTGCCATTCCGACTCCTCTTGTTTTTTCTGTAGTGTAATCGGATATGAGAGATAATGCCGCAGGGAACATTGCCGCGGCCGAAACTCCTTCAATTGCCCTTGCAATGAAAACCATTGTAAGAGAATCTGCAAATGCGAATACAATGTATGCTATTACAAATCCGATTGTTCCTGTTGCGAGCAATTTTTTCCTTCCAACAGAGTCAGAGAGTTTTCCGAAAACCGGGCTCAGAATAAGGCTCATGAAAGCGAATGTAGCGGTAAGCAATCCTAATTCAAAAGGAGTTGCGCCGAAGTTTATGGAGTAGAATGGAAGTAATGGAAGTATTATTCCGAACCCGAAGGAGAACATGAATATTGAGAACAAAACAGTAAGGAGATCCCTGTTTTTGAGCATTTCTCGCATTGACATGTGAATCAGTTTGTTTGTGTAAAGATCAAGTGGCTCAGTGTTGAGTTAAATCCTCATCCCTTTCGGTCAGATGGTGTTAACCTCATCATTGCCTACTGATAATATAGGTGTTGCTTTTTATCTTTTCTGGTATCTTTTGAGAAAATTTGATGCGGCTTCCTTTATGTCCTTGTCTCTATCTCCTTGAAGTTCATAAAACACTCCGATCAAACCCAAAATCATCCAGGAGTAATCTTTTTTTTTCAAAATTTCAGAAAGCACTGAAATTGCATTTAGCACTTCCGACTTTTTCTTTGAATCGAGTTTTTTCTCAAGCAGTCTTGCCGCGCGAAACAATAAGACTTGTGTGCTAGGAGACCTATTCATGTTATCAAGATGCTCCCCATCAAGGTCTTTAGAGAATAAGTACAATTCATACACTTCAAAGAATTTTTCCTCCAAATCCTTTACAACACGCTCAAATTCTGGTAATTCTGAGGTCATTCTGCCTAGAGAATCTTTCCAATACTTTTTGGCATCATTAAGCCTTGATTCCTCAAACATCAACTCAGGCTCGAATTTCAAATTATTTCTTGCACATTTTTTCTCAACAACATTGATTATTTTTTGAGGTTCCATTAAAACAATGCGTGAAAAGTTTTTGCTAGTCATCAACATCCAAACATCGTAGTAATCCCTGCTTTTTCCCCTCTGCAAAATAGCCCTGACTTTTTCCGCAACAACTTCATTAATTCCATAGCAATGAACTTTGAATTCCCCAATATCTTGATAAGTCTTGTCCTTTAGCGGCAAGTATTCGGAAGCATAAATTACAAATTCTTTTAGAGAAACCTCGAGTTTTATTTCCCCTGCGTGCGCCAAGGGGCCTAAATACTTTATTTTGATTGACATATAACCTTGGTTAGCAAGTCTCTCATAAGTTTTTACGCTGAGCTCCGGAGCACCTTCAGTTTTTACTTTTTCAAATGATTTTTCAAGTTCACTCACAAGAAGTTCTATGGATAATTCTTTATTTTTGTAAAGCGAAAAATCAAGGTCTTCGGATAAACGATAATTTTCGGCGTAAATCTTGCTTATGCACGTGCCACCCTTGAACACCAAAGTTTCTGCAAGTATCGGATTAGAATAAATTGCTTTGAGCACCCAAGTCAAAGCATAGTCTTTTTCCATGAAAGCAAGGTCTTTTTTTTTCTTTAAAGCAATTCTTTGTAATTCTTGTTTTGTTATCATGCCAACACCATATGCTTGGAAAAGTTTGTATTGATGATTATATTCCATTTTGCATTATATTTTCTAATGGATTTTGTTCCTGGGTAAAGCGGAGAATAGCCTTTCGTAATTTTTTTGTGTATTCTTTCAATTGTTTCTTTTGGAATTGAAAGTTCCATTTTTTCCATGATAAAACCCATTCTCTTGAAAATTGCCCCATTGCCCATTTTTTCAGCATATTCAATTGCCTTATTCCAATCAATCTTTGCATTCATCATTGCTTTTGCAACTTCATTAATTCCACCGCTATACTCAGGGTGATCCAAAGCATCTACAATAGTTTTTTCGGGATCCGAAACAATCACTTTATGCCCGCGCACATTTGCCTCTTTGAACCCAAAAAATTTTTTTGGAGATATGGCCACAAACTCATAACGTATTCCAAGAATTTTTTTATTTTTAAGTCTGTTTGGACAGGCAATTGTAACTGTTACGGGCACTTGTTCTGTCCAACTGTAATAGTTAAGCATTGAAAGATATCCAACATAATATTTTTTTGCCAGTTTTGAGGCAATGTAAAAAGAATCTTCAGTCCACTCAGGTTTGCTCCCGGCCGCAAGTTCAAGAATCAAATAAGTCCCTTTATTCAAGCGCTCCAACCACTTTTTCTTGGCCAATGAACTAACCAGTTTATTCGCCTTTACTTTAGAACCAATAATCTTTGAAACCTCTGTAACAGTAAAAATGTTTTTGCCTTCGGCTGCCAAATCCGAAAGAATTTTGGACTCAATAGAACCCAAACCCATTCTAATAGTTTCGTTACCCATACTGTCACAAAAAGGTATAATTGTTACTATAACTATGCTACACAAACATATTAATATAGTTATCGTATCAAAAATACCTTAAACCAGCATCTAAAACACTTAAAATATACTTTATTTGTAAATTGCCCATTGCTTGATTTTCTGCTTTTCAACCGTCTGGGTGTGAAAACATTAAAAAAATTTGTTGAAGCAGAGGAGTGAGGAAAATGGCATTATCTAGAAAATTTATACGCTACAACACCGAGTAGGAAGAACAAAATTGACAATACAACTGTCACCACAAATGAGATTGCAAGAATTGCAAAAGCACCTAATCCAACCGCTAAAAAACCTTGAAACACTAGAAGGGGATTATTGCTCAGGCCTTGAGTTAAAGAGTTAAATAAAAATTCCCCAGGATAATTACTTTGCATCAACAATAACAGAATTACAAATATAAAAAACTCAATTGCTAAACTTACAATTACATTAACAACACCAAAAATAGTAGCAGAATTTATTATCGGCAATAAAGAAGTGGTTCTTTTTGCAAGCCAAAACCCTAAACAAACTTGGATTAAAACCCCTAAGGGCAAAAGAAACAAGCTAACAACATTTAATGAAAAAACACCGTCCAACGATACAGGTCGGATTACTAAACTAATGAGCTTTACTAACACTACGGACACGATAGTCCACATTAAGGCAACAATAACAACCCTAAAATAAAAATCAGATTTTTGGTCGCCCATAATCCAATAATCTCCAATTACATATTTAAAGTTAGTGAATAGATAGGCTTTGCATTTTAAGTCCGAGTTGCACCTAAAGTCGCCAACTTGCACCTAAAGTCAAATAATTGGATTTAAGAGGATTTTTGACCAATTTTTTGATATGTTTGATGCAATTGTTGGGGCAATAGGAACTGTGTTTACAATTCTAAAAGGATTATACCAATTAATTCAAGATAAACCAAAATTATCAGTTGAATTGGGCTGGCATGCACATGTGGATGAACCTCACGTTTTTTATGAACTAAAAATAAGAGCTACTAATCAAGGTAGAAGACCTATTTCTATTGAAAAATTAGGGATTACAATTGGCGGAATAGACCTTGATGTAGATTCTCAAATGTCGGATAAATTACCCAAAAAACTCGGTGAAACCGATATTGTAAATGGGGGTATTTTATTGACAAATGTCATGCTTGCAAATGAACCGACAGATTATGCTGTATTCGGTTGGGTTAAAGACCACGCCCACAAAAAATATTTATCTGTAAATAGTATTGCTATCAAAAAAGAATGGCTTGGCAATTTCTTATTCAGTTGAACTTTAACTCCTTTTGTCCTTACTCAATAGCCCTTTGAATTTTGGTAAATTCTTGCTCGGTCAATTCAACGAGATTAGCAGAAATCCCTTTGGCTTTTTGTAAGTCTATTTTGTTTTTTAACCGAGTAGCCAAAACACCCCTTGTCGTTGGGTTGTTCGGAATTGGCAAAGACTTTATTTTGCCCTAATTTTTCATTCTCATTTCAGTTACGGTTCCATCGGCCACTTTGAGTATTCTTTGTGCGATTTTTTTTATGAAATAACGATCATGTGATATCGCGAGTATTGCGCCGTCATAATTCAAAAACGCTTTTTCTATTATTTCACGTGCGTCAATGTCCAAATGATTTGTTGGTTCATCAAGGAGCAATAAATTTGGTTTTTCAATCAAAATTTTGAGCAAATTTAATCTTGATTTTTCTCCCATTGAAAGCTGTGAAATGGGTTTGAAAACTTCTTCATCCTGTACAAAGCCCATCATGGATAAATGCTGGCGTGTTTTTGCCATGTCCTTCAGCATTGTGTGTATTTCTTCGTAAAGTGTTGCTGTGCTTGTAAGGTCTTTCAATTCCTGGTCAGCATAACTAATTTTTGCGCGCGCATCAAAATTCATTTCTCCGGAAATTTTTGGTATTCTTCCTTCAATTGTTTTGAATAGCGTGCTTTTTCCTAGCCCGTTTTCGCCGATCAAAACTATTTTTTGTCCCGGAGCAATGTTGAATGTGATGTGTGAAAGCAACGGCTTTTTGTAACCAACCGAAAGGTTTTCAATTTCAATTATTAAATTTGAATTGATTGGAGAGGCATCAAAATGTGTTTTGAATTGTGTCCTGTCCAAATCCGGTCTTTCGACTATTTCGCGTTTTTCAAGTAACCTTTCTCTGTATTTTCCCTGGCTTACTTTTAACGGGCTTTTTCCTATGCGCGCAATCTTATCCTTTTCATTTGCCAAATATTTGTTTTCTAATTCATAAGCGGTTTTTTGCGCCGCGAATGTTGCCTCGCGGGTTTTTACGTAATCCGAATAATTTCCGTTGTATTTGATCCATTTACTGTTTTCGATTTTTATTATTGTGTCGCAAACCATGTCCAAAAAGTACCTATCATGTGTAACCATGAGAACTGTTCCTTTGAATTTTTTCAGATAATTTTCTAAAATATCAAGGCGTTTGAAATCCAAGTGATTTGTTGGTTCATCAAGTAAAAGGAAATCCGCTTCGGAAGATAAAATTTGTGCCAATGCAATAATTGCGCGTTGTCCTGTGGAAACCGATCCTACTTTTTGATCTAACCATGATTCCGGTATTTCCAATGTTTGCAAAACTGATTTGAGCTTATTTCCTGGTCTTGGTGTTTCGTGTTCTGCTTTTTTTGAAAGCAATTCGGAATAGCGTTCCGTGAGTTTGGTTAATTCATTATGATCTTTTTCATAAATTGCAGGATCTGAAAGTTTTTTTTCTATTTGTTCAAGTTCTTTTTCAAAAGTTCCTTGATGATGTATGGTTGCGGTTTCTTCTATTGTTTCGCGCACGGTTTTGTCCATGTCAAGTTCTATATGTTGAGAGAAATAGGCTGCTTTTCCGTTGAATTCAATGATTCCTGAATAATCTATTTTTCCCAAAATAGCTTTTAGAACCGTGGTTTTTCCAACTCCGTTTCTTCCTATTAAACCGACTTTGGATCCGTCTGAAATTCCAACGCTTTCATCGCGGAGTATTTCGATTTTCCCTATGGAAATTGAGAGATTTTTTATGGAAAGTGCCATATACAATTATCAAGGGCGATTCCTTTAAAACATACTTTCGTGGCGGGTTAAAATACAAGTTAATGCAAATACTTACTCGTTTAAAGGTTTTTTTTTATGGATTCTCAAAATAAGGCAAAGCAAAAACCGATTTCAAATTCTATTCTATCAAAAATGACTGATAGAGTTCCTATTGTTGAGTCCGGTTCAACTGTTAAAACTGTTATGGAATATTTTGCAAGAACCGCGCCTGATTTGGAATTGATTAATTATGTGTATGTTGTTGACAAAAGCAAAAAGCTTGTTGGAATTTTGTCATTAAAAAAACTTTTTCGTGCTGCCTCCGACATTATAGTGGATACGTTGTTTGCTGATCAGCACATTGTTTCTGTGTTGCCGGATGACAGTCCTGAGTATGCTGTTCATCTTTCTGTTCGCCACAGACTTGCGTCCATTCCTGTTGTTGATAAGAACAATGTTTTTTTGGGTGTTGTTCCTGCGGAAAACATTATTTCTGTTATTCATGAAAAACATGCCGATTATCGTGCCGCACGAACGGGTGTTCATAGATCGCATGCCGGTTTTGATGCTTTCCTCGATGTTTCTGTTTTGGATTCGGTAAAGCATAGAATTCTTTGGCTCTTAATTGGTCTTTGCGGAGGTTTGGTTGCAGCTAAAGTAATTTCCGGTTTTGAAATGACAATTGAGAAAAATCTTATTCTTGCAACTTTTATTCCTCTTGTAGTGTATATTGCGGATGCTGTTAGGACTCAGCTTGAGGCTTTTGCAATAAGAGATTTTGCTGTTTTCAGGCGCATTGATTTTTTTGCGTATTTTGCAAAACAGGCTTCGGTTGTTTTTATTATTTCTCTTATAATGGGAATTGTCACTTCGCTTCTCAGTTTGCTTTTGTACAATAATTTGAATCTCTCAATCATTCTTGGCGCTGCCATAATTGCGGCATGCATTTCTTCAGTATTAACGGGTTTAATTGTACCGATTGTTTTCATGAAAATGAACCGCGATCCCGCAGATGCAAGCGGCCCAATAGGAACAATCATCCAGGATATTCTGAGCGTATTCATTTACTTTTTAATCGCAAGCGCGGTTTTGTGAAAAGTTAAATATTTTTTTTTAAATAATTTTTTTAGAATTAGGTTAGTATTAGTTTCACAAGTCCAAGCGGGCTTATCGTATTTTTCTTTGCTTTTTCGTCTGCAAGCATTCCGGAGATTGCTTCTTTTACTTTCGGTTTTTTCGCGGCTTTTCCGATTACCAAATTCAAAAGGAATTTGTATTTTCCGATTTTCTGCAAATTGTAAGATGTTTCGAGTTCCGGTCCAATTGTTTCCCAGAGTTCTTTATCATAAGCGTCAAGGTTTTGTTCGGAAAAATTCTTTTCTTTGAGTGTGCGCGCAACGTGTTTTCCCGCGAATTTTCCGGATGTCATTGCATTTCCAACTCCTTCTCCTGAAAAAGGATCAATCAAAGAGGCTGCATCTCCTACAAGCAACCAACCGTTTCCGTGGTTTTTTCTATGATAAGATCCAAGAGGCAAGGTCCATATTTTTATTCCTTGTTCGTCGATTTTTGCGTCTTTGAATCTTTCTTTAAAGAGCGGCGAATTCGCAATAATTTCTTCCTGGGCTTTTTTCAAATCGAATTTTCTTTTTTGTTTCTCGCTTGTTAATAATCCCAATCCGACATTTGACCAGCCGTTGTCCAATGGAAAAATCCAAAAGTAACCAGGCATTACCGCGTCAACAAAGTGCAATTCAATATTTCCCGTCATTCCTGTAACACCTTTGTAATAACCGCGTGTTGCAATAACCTGATGTTCAGGGGGAAGAGTTCCTTGTCCGACTTTTTGCGCGACAACGCTTGATGTTCCGTCCGCTCCTATAACCATTTTTGATTTTATTTCAATTTCTTTTCCGTCTTTTGTTTTGCCTTTAACTCCTCTAACATAATCATTTTCCCAGAGCAAATCCATTACGGTAAATTCTTCGAGTGTTTCAACCTGTTTTTTTGCATTTTGGAATATTACATTGTCTCCGTTGATTCTTTTTACAACAAATCCCGGTTTGGTTTGTGTTTTTCTCTCGGATCCCGGGAATGGAATATCAACTACATCTCCTTTTGGAGAGCTGAATAAAACTCCGTAAACTCCTTCATGCGGAACTTTGTCAAAATCCTTTATGATTCCAAGTTCTTTTGCTATTCCAACGCTTTTTCCGGAAAAAGCATCTCCGCAGATTTTATCTCTTGGAAATTTTGCTTTATCAATTAGTAAAATGCTCTGAACACCGTTCTTTTTGAGGAACATTGCCGTTGATGATCCGCCAGGACCTCCACCAACAACAATAACATCGTACTCGGTTTTAACCATGTAACCTAAAACATTAGAACCTATTTTAAATGCTATTCGTTCCTTTCAAAGTTCGCTTGTGGGAGTAAGTAAATTTTTTATTCCGTATTTTTTTATGTAAAAGAAAAGATGAATAATTGGAACAAGTGCTGCAATGGAGTTGAGGGCTAAGAATGAAATCGAATTCAGAACAAAAGCGTAATAACTCAAACTCGCTGAACCCAAAAAATAGAGTAACATAAACCTTTTTTTCATTCCCGGTTTTCCTGATTTGATTGTATCAACTATTCCCGGGAGCCAGGCTATTGCTATTAGGGCTAATCCGAGTAAACCGAAGATTTCTGTTTCCATTCTGAGAATAAGGGTTTTTAGGTTTAATAATTTGCCTTTGTTATGTTGAATCTCTCTGAATAATCTTAATAAACCAGTTTGGATACAGATTTCTTATGCCGCACTTTGATGTATTCCTTTTCAACAAGAAAGGTGTGAAAAAGAACATGGTTCTAGAGCTTGAGAACGGAGACGGAATTCTAGAATCCATAAAAAGCGCCATGATTGACAATAATGTTAGCGAAGTAAAAATCGAGGGTGCTGAGGGAGTTTGTGATGAAATTTTTATTAATTATTTTGAGCGCAGTCAATACAAATCAAGCAATCTAAAGAACGCGCGCGTTATACTTGCTTCCGGAAATTACAAATTGAGTTATGGTGAATTGTACGGTACAATGAAAATCGTTACAGGAGAAAAGCCTCCAATGCAGGGAACGGTTGTTAGAGGAAAAGCCAAAGACGGTTTTAAGATTACACTTTCTTTTGTAGAACTTGTTGACATGCCGGCAAAATAAACTTTTTTTGCTTTTTTAATTTTGAATTACATTTCTCTTAATTAATTTTTCGAACTATTTTATTTTTATGGAACTTATTATTGCTACAGGCAACAGGCATAAAGTTGAGGAAATGCAAAAAATCCTCAAGGAATTTTCAATCAATCTAAAGCAGGTTGAAATAAAATTATTGGAACCTGATTTTGATTCTCAGGAAGAGGTTGCGGAAGAAAAAGCGCGCCAGGCTTTTGTGAAAGTGAAAAAACCGGTTATTGCGGAAGACACCGGAGTTTACTTTGAAGGTTATAATAATTTTCCCGGCCTCTTTGCAAAGCGTGTTTTTTTGGGAATTGGTTTTGAGGGTTTGCTTGCGCTGATAAAAAATGCAAAAAACAAAAAAGCCTATTTCAAAACCGTGGTTTCTTACTATGACGGAAAAACAATGAAATCATTTTCCGGAATTTTGAAAGGCACGTTGCTCGAAAAACTTGTGAATGAAAATGCGGATCGTTTGCCATACGAAAAATTGTTTGTTCCTGATGGATCAAAGAAAGCGCTTGTTGACATTCCTCTTGAGGAAAAGAACAAAATTTCGCATCGCGCAATTGCAACAAGAAAATTGGGTGAGTGGCTGAAAAATAAGTGAAAGTGCAGAGGGCAGGATTCGAACCTGCGAAGACGCTGAGTCACTGCCTCCTGAAGGCAGCCCCTTAGACCGCTTGGGTACCACTGCAAAGTGAAGCTAGAATTTGGGTTTGTAAATTATTAAGAATTGTCGCAATTCAAAAGAATAAGTTATTTTGGAAAAAAGTTATTTGAGGAGTTTATTTACTCCTCGTCGCCGTCTGGTTCTTCCCAGTCTTCCGAGTCTGAGTCGTCGGTATCCGCGTCCTCTTCATCAAACTTCAATTCTTCTTCCACTAATGCTGTATTCATGATAAGAACCTCCAAATGCAATTACTCGAATACGGTTGCAATGATTTTTTAAATATATTAGGTCATTATGAGACATGTGTCTCTCGGCGGAGAGGTCCGCCGTCAGACCTATTCTATCTTCGGCTTTTAGCCTCGATAGAACTTCACTTGGTTAGCTTATCTTGCTTGCGGTTTGTATTTTTTCATTAGGAGGGAATTTCCCACAACGGAAACAGAGCTGAATGCCATTGCGGCTCCTGCAACAACCGGGTTTAGCAGGAACCCATTTATTGGAAAAAGAATTCCCATTGCAATCGGAATGCCGATTGTGTTGTAGGCAAACGCCCAAAAGAGGTTCTGTTTTATTTTGTTGAGTGTATATTTGCTCAGATCAACTGCTGTAACCATGTCAAGCAGCTTGCTTTTCACCAGAACAACTCCACCGCTTTCAATTGCAACATCAGTTCCTGTTCCAATTGCTATGCCAACATCAGCCTGAACAAGTGCCGGTGCGTCATTGATTCCATCTCCCACAAATGCAACTTTTTTGCCCTGCTGTTGCAGTTTCTTAACTTCATTCGCCTTGTTTTCAGGCAGCACATTTGCCATAACTTTTGAAATGCCAACTTGTTTTGCGATTGCCGCAGCTGTTCTTTCATTATCACCCGTTATCATCGCAGTTTCATAACCCATTTCATTCAATTTTCTTATTGCAGCTGCAGAATCTTCTTTTACAGTATCCGCAATTGCAATCAGTCCAATAATTTCTTTTGAATTTGCAGCCATTACAACAGTTTTTCCTTGATTTTCAAGGGCTGAAAGTTTTTCTGAAATTTCCGCATTGATTTTTATTCCCTGTTTTTTCATGAGTGCTAAATTCCCAATCGCAATTTTATCTTTTCCAACAACTGCAACAATTCCATGGCCCGGAACTGCATTGAAACTTTTTGGCTCAACAAATTTTATATTTTTCTCCTTTACTTTTTTGACAATTGCCGCGGCAACATGGTGTTCTGATTTGTTTTCGGCGGAAGCAGCCATTGAAAGCAATTCATTTTCCTTAATTCCGAATGCAATAATATCAGTAACAATTGCTTCGCCTTTTGTAATAGTTCCTGTTTTATCGAAAACTATGGTGTTTACTTTGTGCAATACTTCAAGGCTTTCCGCATTCTTAAAAAGTATTCCGTTTTCAGCACCTTTCCCAGTTCCTAACATTACAGCTGTTGGTGTTGCAAGTCCCATTGCACATGGACAGGCAATAATGAGGGTTGCAACTGCAATAGTAAGGGCAAATATGAAACTCTGTCCTGCAATGAAATACCAGAACAAAAACGCAAGAATTGCAAGCACAATAACTACTTGAACAAAATAACCTGCGACCAAATCGGCAAGCTTCTGTATCGGCGCTTTGCTTCCTTGGGCATCCTCAACAAGCTTGATTATCTGCGCAAGCATTGTGTCTTTTCCGATTTTGGTGGCGCGGAATTTGAATGAACCTGTTTTGTTTATTGTTGCGCCTATTACGGCATCGCCCTTGTTCTTGTGCACAGGAATGCTTTCCCCGGTAATCATGCTTTCATCAATGCTGCTGCTACCGTCAACAATAACTCCGTCAACTGGAATTTTCATGCCGGGCTTTACAATTATGACATCGCCCACAACAACATCTTTTATTGCAATTTCAACTTCTTTTCCATTGCGCACAACGATTGCGGTTTTAGGTTGCAAACCAATGAGGCGTTTTATCGCTTCGGATGTTTTTCCTTTTGCAACTGCTTCAAGATACTTTCCTAAAACTATGAAAGTGAGAAGCAAGGCGGCTGTTTCATAATAAACGCTTCCTTCAATTATGCCAAAGCTCACAACAAGACTGTAAACATATGCCGTGCCAACTCCCAAAGCAACCAAACTGTCCATGTTAGGAGTTCTGTTTAACAGGCTCCTAAAACCGCTTGTGAAAAAATCCCTATTGAAATACAGTACCGGAGTTGTCAGCAAAAACTGCACAATAGTTGTGTATTCAGTTACAAGCGCAGGATACTCGAGTTTTGCAATTACACTAAGCATTTCCGGCAGGGCAAGAATCAACACCGGCAGCGTTAGAATTGCAGAATAAACAACTCTTTTCTTGAACGCTATAATTTCCTTCTCCCTTGCATCTTTCTCATAATCCGCGGATTCGGCCTCCTCGGCGCCATAACCAGTTGCTTTGATTGAATCTATTATCTGCTTGACAGTTACAACTGTAGGATCAAATTCAACAGTTGCTTTTTCAGTTGCGAGATTGACATTGTAGTTTTTTATTCCGGGAAGTTTTTTTATTGCTCCGCTTACAATGCCAACACAATGATCACTGCTCATGCCTGTTATTTTCAGTATTGCCTTTCCAGATCCAGAGCCACCGCTTTCAATTCCATATCCAAGTCCTTCAATCACTTTCTTAAAATCTGCATGACCAACTTTATTTTCATCATATTCAACATTTACTTTATTAGTGAGGTAATTGGCGTTTGCATTTTGCACGCCTTCAAGTTTTTTGATTCTGCGTTCAATGTTAATTGAGCAGCTTGCGCAATGCATTCCTGTTGTTGTTATTGTTTCTTTTTTCATTTCAAATGTCTCATAAATAAGTTATTGCCGATTTTGGGCCGAAAAACATTATCAGCACAAGCACAAAAATAAGCACAAATGCCATGCCAATAAACATCGGCATATCAATTTTTAGCGAATCCTTTGGAGGCGTTCCTGCTTCCCTGTGCATCATATAACTTAGCCCCATAAGAATGGCCAATGAAATTGCAAATACAAAGTAAAGGAACCCAACAACATTATCTGTGAAAAGCATTAAAGATGTCATTGCGCCCATGGTGCCGCCCATAAAGCCCGCCATAATTCCTTCCATTGCGCCCATGCTGCCACAATGCCTGCCAAGGCTTACGCCCGCGCCAATTCCTAATGCCATCCCAATAATTGAGCCAACAAACATTCCATTAGTGGCGCCTATTATTGCTCCGCCCATGAAACCGAGTATCATGCCAACAGTCATTCCAACCATCATGCCTGTACTGCACGACATCAGGCTTTTGTATGCTTTCATGTGATTGTACGAAAAAATTGCCGCAATTGAGAAAATGATTGCAAGGAAAATAAACGGGATGTATTCCTGAATATTTGCAACCGGTAACACAGCAGACGAAAAGGCGATCGTTCCCAAGAAAATAACCAATGCAAATGTTGCAAGCGAATAATTCAGGAGTTTTGATTCTATATGTGTTTCTTCAGAGCCGCTAATTACCGAAAAAAGGTAATCAACTATTCTTGCAGGATCTCCTCTTGCAGTTAAGGGGCCCTTTCTTTCCGGAAAGCCTTTTGATGCCAAGTCGTTTTTCAGTTTTTCTATTTGGGTTTCCTCACAAACAACAGTAACAATGCCATTCAGTTCATCAATATCCTTCACTTCAGCGTTATTTGCAGCAGCAACCCTGTTGACAATCTTTTCACACGAAGCGCAGTTTAATCCATTCAAACAAATTTTGTATTCCTTCAATTAAACCACCTTGTAACCTTCTTTTTCAACTGCTTTTTTTACATCCACAAATATAGATTCTTTCTCAAGTACAACTTTAATTGTTCCGGATTTATGATCTGCACTAATAACCCTTGCGCCTTTTATTTCCGAAATGGAATCCTCGAGCAAAATCTCACAGCTTTTGCAATGCATGCCCGAAACTTTAATTGTTTTTTCCATTTTCTCTCACTTCAATTTCCCATTATTATCTTTGTTCTTTGGAACCTCACAATTAGCATCAACTGATTTCAATGAGTAATGCAAACCAATCAACAAAAAAAGAACGCTTGCAATTCCGAAATAAATGCTTATATCGGCAAGAAATGCCGTTGAGCCCCCCAAACCTATCCACACAAGCCAAATAGGTTGGCATATGGGGCAAGAGGTCATGAACAAACCCGCCAATGCGCCGACAAAAGTTGTTTTGTTGGATTCTTGTTTTTTTGCTTCATA
>DASRUN010000066.1:0-66204 GCA_035655435.1 archaeon
TTTGTAAGGCGCGTCGCCGCGGAGCGGCGCGCCGACTGACGTCTTGCAGTAAGAAACAGGCGTAAACTACAAAAAAAAATAGTGTCGTGATTCATCTGCCCGCTAAAGCGGGCAAAGGGTTCTCACGATAGGACGCTAAAAAGCGCTAAATTGTGACATGCCAATAACCCCTTCTGAACGTAGACATACAATGAAAGAAGTGCCTCGTTTAGATACGCACCATATTACAATTGCAGGAAAAATTCCACTAGAAGTTTTAAAGAGAATTCAGAAAGGCGAAACAGTAACCCATAACGGGTTTGAAATTAGAATGTTTTCACATCCGGTAAGTTACAATGACGAAGATAAAATAGTTAAATACCACAAAAAAATACCTGGTTTTCAAAAAGATTATTGGGATGAAAAAGGGGAAGTGAATAGAGAACACATACATATTTTGGAGATACAAGATGCTGAACACCAAGTTCATTACTATAAATTACCATATAATTACGAAACAGACGAACTTTCTTTTTCACGAAGCCGCATACTAGCCGATTGGGAAAGAGAGATGATAGAGGAAGATGCAGGGAAAGGAATGAAATCAATAAGAGAACAAAGATGGAAAAACATGAGACGAGAAAAAACCAGAAAAACAAGATTGAAAAAAATAATAAAGGGAAGAATGAAAAAACTGAGAGAATCCCATTAAAATCTTACGTCGCACCGGCAATGAGGTTCAACAACATTTAAATATAACTGTCAGTATAATTTATTATACAGGTGATTTAATGGAATTTGTTACGAGGGCAAGAAAGGTTGGCGGTTCACTGATGGTCACGATTGAAAAGAAAGTCGCTGAGGAACTGGACATTCATGAGAATGACGAGATTGAAATAGAAGTGAAAAAAAGGAAAAAAAGTTTTTTTGGCGCCTTGAAAGGAATAGGCCCGTTTACGGAGGAAGATAGAATTGATTTCAGAGAATAATTTCCTCATGGATTCAAGTGCTTGGATAGAGTACCTAGATGCAAGCCCACTTGGAGCCAAAGTGACAAAATATTTAGAAAATAAAAAATACACGATTATAACTCCAAACATAGTAACTGCAGAAGTGATTAGCAAAGCGGCTAGGAAAGGAAAAGATGCAGGAATTGCAATCCAAGCTATAAAAACACTTTCAAGAGAATCAAAAGAAAATGTGCGAGATTATATAAAAGCGGGCCTAAGTCATGCTGAAATGAGAAAAAGTCATTCAAATATAAGCTTGGCGGATGCAATAATTCTCGTCCTCGCAGAAAAAAACAAAGCAAAAATAATTACAAAAGATTACCACCTAAAAGGAAAAAACACTATTTTCCTGGAGTAATTCAATTAAATTTCACATTTCTTCCGACAACCAATAAATACTACTTTTGAGCTTTATTCTGCATGCACGAAAGTCATATTGAGGATCTTGTAGCAAGATATGTAAAAGATGGGGATGTTGTTTCCATTGGAAGCTCGGATTTGGGGGAAAAGTTTTTGAAAAAACTCGCGCTTGCTTTGGCACATGAACATATTCCAATTGATCATGTGGAATTCATTCCAACTTCCATGAGAAATGCGGCAATTGCCTCCACACTTGGAATTCCGATAGCGGACATTAATGAACGCGAGGTTGATGTTGCATTGGAATTTGTTGATCTCATTGATGAGAATTATAATTTCATAAAAAGAAACAGCCTTTCTTTTGTTAGGGATAAAATGATTGCACAGAGTGCGGGAATTTTGATTGCGATTGCCGATGAAGGAAATATGGTGAAAAAATTGAGGGGAATGATTCCTTTTGAAATAGCAACTTTTGGTTGGAAAAGAACCATGAACCAATTGGATTCACTTGGAACCGCTTCTAGGAGAATGAATGGGGAAACCCCATTCAAAACCGAAACCGGGAATTATGTAATTGATGTGGATGTTGATCATGTTTTCAGTTATGAAGATTTGGAGTTTGAATCAAAGCAGATTCCGGGTGTTTTGGAAACCGGGTTGTTCATTGGGTTTGCGGATAAAATAATTTTACACGGGAAAAAAATACAGCTTTTGAGCAGGACCGAGTTTAAGTAAATTTATAAGGCTTTCAAGGGCAAAAATTCTAAGATATTAAAGCAAATTTTTTAAGTCGGTGTAACTCAGCCTGGTAGAGTGACGGTTTCATACGCCGTATGCCGGCGGTTCAAATCCGCCCACCGACACTTTGCATTTTTTAAAAAAATCAATGATTGTGATCGGCGTGCGAATCGTGCGCATGGCTTTAGTTTTTGGTTTCTTTGTAAGGACCGTTTTTCCATTTTTGGGGGAGCCTTAGAACATAAACAACCAGAAACATGTAAAGCAATGCGATGAAAAATCCCGGAATAGTGAAAATTATTTTTCCAAATTCAAATACAGAAAAAATGCTGAGGATCCAGAAAAAAAATATAAGCGCTAAACCCCAGTAAAGGCTGTCAACAACTGTCTTGAAAACAAGCCCCATTTAGAACAACCCCAAAGCCGCTGCGGCAAAAGTAATATAGAAGACCAGTACGTAAAACAATGGAATTAAGTGCTGGCTATCTTTTGTGTTTTCGAGGAAGAGCAATACAGCCATTCTCCCCAAGTAGAGGAAAAACAATCCTATGGCAGTGTAGATACTAAAGCCCACAATGTCGAAGATATCAGTTGTAAGAAGAATAATGAAAGAGAAAACCAATGCATATTCAATGAAACTTCTTCTGTCGGAGAAAAAATATCCTGCGGCTATGAATCCGAAAACCCAGAATAAATTATTCATGACAACGTCTACCAAAAACATAATATCCAGATTCAGGATTGCGTCAATTATTGGATAGAGGCTCATTTTTTCTCGTCCTCCGAAATCGATCCAAGGTTAAGTATTGTGTCTGCTTGGCTGGCTAAAAAAATCGCGAGAAGAGATAATGCCGAAAATGATTCTAATCCTAATGTTCCCGGATAAAAAAATTCTCCGATAATTATGAGTAACAAAAAACCAAGAAAGTAGTAAAGACCCAGAACAAATAATTTGAAAATGTTCATAATTTTCCACCAAGAACAAAGTTGAATATTACGTACGCAACATAAAATTGAATTGTTGTAATGATGATAGTGTATTTTCTTAGCGAAGGAACCGATTCAGCAAAAGCTACTACTGCAAGTTTTGTAATGTAATAAACTATCAAAAAAGATGCAGACAAAAATGTAAGACCGGTGAACGTTTCAATATCCTCAAAGGCCCAGAGCACAATCAACAGAATCAGAACGTAAAAAAACGTGTCTTTTTTTTCCACAAAAATATGTATTAGTACATAAAACGCAAAAAAGAAGAATAAATTGTCAAAAAAGAGATCAATAAAGAAACCGATGTCTAAGCTGATCACTGAGTGAAGTACTTCTAGAAGACCCATTCAAACCCCTCGGAAATGTATATATTGGAGCCAAAAACGTATATAATAGTAACTTTTTCACGAAAAAGAGTTATTTTAGTAGTTTTGGAGGGCTTTTTCGGCGTTTAACCGGTTCCAAATTACAAGAATTTTATTGGCATAATGGTTTCCGGTTGAATCTCCAAGGCTCTTTGCAGAACCCCTGCCCCTATTATAAGCAGCCCATCTCCTGAAAGGGGTTTGATATTCTTTGTTTGGAGGATGCTGTTTTAACCACAAAAAAGTCCTTACAATGCCCTCAATATTTTGAACCGGGTCAAACGGATCAATTATTGTTATTGGGTGCTCCGGTAAATTCTTTAGAGTTTCAATTTGAGAGGGCATTAACTGCCCAAACCCCGCATCCCCTGCTTTTCCCCTGGCATTTGGATTGTAATGGGATTCGTGTTCTATAACAGCCAAAATTTCGTGCGGGTCAACAAATTCAACACCACTTGAATTATATTTTCTGCATTCTTCCGCCACAAGAATTTTAATGTCGTGAACAAGCTCCGGCGGAACATTTCTGAGGTCAAACGCATTGGTTGTGAAGCGCACTCCATAGGCGCGGGCAAATTCCTCGCCTTTAAGCCCCGGTCTGAAAATTTTGAATTTTTGCGGAGAACGAATAACGTGAATTTTTTCCCTTTTAATTATTTCTTCCGGCTCAATTGCTTTTAACTCGACATTGTTACGAATTGATTTTTGACCCAAATTTCCTGCAGGCATATTTGAGTTCGGCCTTAGGTTTCTTCCAACACCCAAACCCGCCAGAAATGCAGAGATTCCCGTAGCTGCTGAAGCGCCCAAAAATTGGCGCCTTGTAATTCCTGACCCTTTTGAATTTCTTTTTGGCATTTAATCAAAAAAATAACTCTTTTTTCCTTTAAAATACTCGCGCTTTAGGACGGCGGTTTTTTAAGAGATTCAGGGGAAATTTCTTATCTTAGTTTCTTTCTTTTTTCGTAAAGAAACCCTGTGCTTTTTCTTTTGGTACAGCTTCCTTCCAGAAGTGAAGATTCTGGGAGGCCTCGCAGAACTTTGTTCTGCAAGGTTCTTTTCACGAAAAAGAAAAGGTGTGCCCCGATCGTCTAGCCCGGTCAAGGATGTCACCCTCTCACGGTGAAAACACGGGTTCAAATCCCGTTCGGGGCACTTTTTTGTTTCCTACGGGAAACAAAAACCTGCACTAAAAGGAAAATGGCACTTCACACTACAGTTAGAAAACAAGGGTATGCCAACGGCTTAATACCATATATAATATTACACTACTTTTTCACTACTTTTGGTAAAGTTTAAATATTTGTCTGGCAATATATTTGTAATGGATGTCTTCTGGTCTGTTCACGCAAAGGAGAGATTTATTGAAAGGTCTTTACTTTACGGTTTTTCCAGAACAGAATTGGAGCAAGTTATCAGAAAGCAGCAGGTAAGAATTGATTGTGGGTTTGATGATAAATACAGGAAACAAAAGTTTGAAACCATTGGAGTAGTCAATAGTAAGTTCTTTACTGTTCAGAAGGCTGAAGATAGGAAAAAAATTATTGTCATAACTTTATGGGAATCAAGTCAAAAGGAGGTTGATTTATGGTTATCAAAACAAAAATGAATTGCCCTGTTTGCAACGGGGGCGCTGTTCTGAAGAAAGCAACAACTAAACTTTTCAATGGTTTAATTGTGTTGAAGGATGAACCGTTGTACGAGTGCATGAAATGCGGTGAACAATTTGCCACCGGCAAGATGGTTGATGAGAGCATAAAGCGCGCAAAAAAGGCGTTTGTATTCAACAGGCAAATAATCTCTACCGGCGGCAGCCTCGGAATAACATTCCCTTCGGATTTGTCCGAATATTATAAATTAGGCAAGGGAAAAAACGTAAGCATCATTCCCGAAAATGAGAATACGATAAAAATAATCACGCACAATAAAAAGAATTTGTGAATCTAACCATATGGAAATTCTGGATTCACACTAAAAATAATTTCACTTCAACCCGGCAATAGAGTCCAGGAATTCGTGCGAATTTATTTCCCCGATCAAATGGTTTTCGAATAAAACCACGCCTTTTTCCGGCCACGCGGGCCAAACAGAAGTAAAGCCTTTTTCGCGCAACGAATCACAATACTCTTTTATTTGTTCAAAGTGCATCCAACTTGCATCCACATATGATTTTTTTTCATCCTTGAAATGCAATCCTTCGCAGAATTTGTATTCATTCGCATAATCGGAAATTGCTTTATCTGAAATGAACGGGAACATTCTGCATTCTAATGGGCGCTCGGAGTATATTCCGCATCCCGGAAGTTCTTTATTATAAAATTCACAAAAGCCATCTTCTTTTCTTTTGAAAACTATTGCGGGAACGGCAATGAAAAAATTCGGCAAAAACCCATTCACGGATTCTATTGAATCGCAAATATGCTTTGGCATTAAGGTGCTGCTCACAACAATTTTATCCTGGGAATATTCTCTTGCAAAAAGATGCAAAAATAATTGGCAGTGAGTTTCAATGAATTCCTTTTTTGTTTCGCCCAAAAACTTCGCCTGGCGATTGACCTCTTCCGGCAAAGAAACAATGTAATAGCGTTTGCAGCACTCTCCGCAGCGCTGGCACTCGAAGTTCAGCATAATAACTACTTATAGATTAATTCCCCAGAACATTCTTTTAATGCCTAATAGTGGAGAAACACCAGACGAAAATAAGTTAAATTTCTAAAATACGATTTTTAGCTTACTTTTTTAGAAAATGAAGGTTTTAAATTTCACAAAATCCTCTTTGTTTTATGCCTATTAGAACACCATTTGGTACAAGCAAAAGCGGAAGGCGCAACAATAGAGGATTCACTCCATTCAAATATTTCCGCGGAGATAAGAATGAAATATTGGAGTTATCGCCTTCCGAATTGGTAAAAAGATTTCAAGAATTAGGGATTAAATTTAGTGACCAAGAAGGCGGAGAAGATAATGCCAACTATTTTCAGACACAAATACGCAACAATTTAGATTTACTCAATAGAAGCGTCCCTTTAAAGCCGCTTGAAATTTTTACAAAAGACGGGGTAATTTTTTTTCAAATGAAAATAATGCCGGACAGAAAATTGTATATACGACAAGCCCCACTAGCCCATGGAATACACGGAAACCATCAATTACCTTCCTTTGAAGCATTGGAAAAAATATTGAAAGAAGGATTTCTAGGAAATTTTGACCCAAATGTCGTGTTGGATTTAAGCAGAAAAACATCCGGATTGCGTGACAAAGATAAAAGAGTCGGGAAAATAACATTTGGGGACAAATATACTATTGAGTTGATGGCACCTTCTGAAATAACTGAACACACGCATATGCGGCAAGTTAAAACTATGCTGCCTCAATCATTTGTAAGTAAGGCCGCCCCCCAACAAATTTTAAAAGTAAAAATAAAAATAGATAAACGTCTCCCAAAAGAACAAATTGCTGCAAAAAAAGCTTTTTATAAAGAACATTTAAAGGGTTGGCCAATTGCATTTGAAATTGCGGACAGTCTTTTTTAGGGCAAATAAAAGATTTTATAAACGATCTCTAACCCAATAAAACAGCGCCCTCGTGGCTCAGTGGTAGAGCGGCGGTTTTGTAACCCGAAAGGGCAAACTAACCGCAGGTCGTGGGTTCAATCCCCACCGAGGGCTTATCTCCATGCAATGGAGATAACTGTCGCGCCCAACAGCCGAAACTGTTGTTTTACACCAAGATATTTAAAGCAAGAAAACCTAATTTTTGCATGATCCCCGGAAAAAGGAAAATAAATTCAAGAGTATATCCGAGTTCTGCAATTGGAAAAGATAACAAGATTAGAGGCTTAATCCCGGTTGTCAACTTTGGGGGCAAAAGCGGAAGAGACAGTCACAGGAAGAGTTTTAGATTTGAGGATTTCAGAAAACTAAAAGAGCGGGTGGAAAAAGAATTTCCAAAAGAAGGTTACGAAATAACAATAGAAAAAGTTATAACTGAAAAAGGACTAGATGATGGAAAAATCATTAAAATCAGAAGAAACGGAGTAGAAATCGGCAGTTCGGAATATAATACGGTTCTCAGCACAATTTATAAGGAATAAAAGCTAAAAATATTAATAAAAAATTGAAAAAATGTGATATTTACATGAAATCGAAAACTTTGATTATAATCGCTTTGGGTTTAATCCTCCTTGTTTCAGGCTGCACGCAGGAGCAGAATAATGGAACTGCTGATGATACAACGCCAAACCAGGATATTGAAGATGATTCCATGGAGCAGGATGATACAACGCAAACTGAACCTGATGATTCACAAAACTCAAATCCTGGAACAGATAATGATTCGGATTCCGGTAAAATGAGTTCGCCGTATGCCTGCACTGATATTTTGCTCCTTTCCGCAATGCAAAGTGTTTTCGGTTCTGATGCAGAAGTTTTGAGAAAACCTGCCCCATTCGGGAGAACAATCAGCTATGTGAGCTGCAACGTACAGGCATCAGGAACTGCTGCGGTGCAGATAGAATTCCATGAAACAACAACAATGGAGGCTGCATTAGAATCCTTGGAAGATGAAGCCTTGCAAATCGAGAGCCAATTGTTTGATTCGGAAAAAACGGAGGGAAGCATAGGAGCTCAGAGCTATGTTGTTTATTCTACACGAAGCAATGAAACCCGAGTGCTTTTCGTGGATAACGACGGAGCAACGCCGGTATTTGTTATTGTAAAAAGTATTCCGGGAACCGAAGTAACACAAAGCACAGTTACAAGGGTGGCGGAAAAAATAGAGGAATTGATTTAGCAATCAAAAAATTTTCTACAATTAATAATAAAAGTAAGAACGACAATAATTTTGATTTAACCGGTGGAATACGATTTGAGCGAAAAGTACATTCAGTTTGTTGCAAACTATGATGACTGGGTTTCAATAAGAAAACTCACTATAGAAACCGCAACCGACCCCAAAACAATAATGGAATTTTTGGCGAGCCTGAACACGAGTACGGACAAAAAAGTTGAGGAAAACCTCAGGAAAATTGTTGCACTCGATAAGGTTGATGAAGCACTTGCATCTCTTGAACTTGGAAAAAAAGACACTGCAAAAGCATTGGAAGAGGTTAATTCAAGAAAAGTCGGTTCGGTTATAAAAGAAATTACGGAAAATCTGGAAAAATTATCCAAACCAGAAAAAAAGGAAATCGAACAATTCTGTAGGGTTTATGCAATGAGAAAAGCCCTCAAACAATGTGGGATTGGTGTTGATTATTCCGAAATTGAAATTCCCGGAATGAAAAGAGTAATGAAGAAAAAAGTGTAACAAAAATGTTTGAAGCAATAGGCGCGGAAATAGCATTCAGCCATTATGTTCAAAGCTTTGCAAACTCATCGCTTGACTATTTTTTTCTTGTAATAACACAATTAGGAAACCCTGCTCTCTGGTTATCGCTCAGCGCATTTCTTTATTGGAAAGGCGAGGAAAAAAAATCTGTTTTTCTTTCAACTTCTCTTTTATTCACGAGCGCATTTGTGGGGCTCCTAAAACCAACTCTTGGGAGATTGAGACCGCCTGAAAGTGAATTCATGGTTCTTGTTAGTGAAACCCAATCACAATTTGCAATGCCTTCAGGGCATGCAACAACAATCGCAGGGGTTTTCGGTTATTATTGGGAGAAATTTGCGAAAAATGCAAGAGTGCTGGGATTGTTTATTGTTCTTTTAGTTCTTGCATCAAGGGTTTATTTGGGGGCACATTATATTGGCGATGTAATTGTTGGAGGCCTCTTTGGTTTTTTGATTGGGAGAATTGTGCATGCAATTGAACAGAATTATTCGAAAATAAAATTCGGAAAAAAAGTTTTGCTCGAGGAAATAGGTTTGGTTGCAACTATTGCAATTTCAATTATAATATCGCTCGCGCTCAGAGAATTTTCTTTGGGCACAATATTCTTTGGTTACTTTGCAGGAGTTTTTGCATTCAAGCTTTTGAACCTTGATTCTGAAAAACTTTCCGGGAAAAAACTTTGGTTAAAGGAAATCCCCGGTTTTGCGGTTTTGGGAATTTTGAGTTTTT
This sequence comes from archaeon, assembly GCA_035655435.1. Taxonomy (GTDB): domain Archaea; phylum Iainarchaeota; class Iainarchaeia; order Iainarchaeales; family Iainarchaeaceae; genus UBA493. The sequence continues at coordinate 9,500 of DASRUN010000066.1, forward strand.
TTGCACTCAATACAGAATTCATGCCGGAACTGCTTTTCCTTGCGGGAAGTTGGATTAGTTTTGTTTATCCGTTCATTTACCTAAAAGTATCCAAAAAACCTGTTAAATAACGTTTAATAATTTAAGTTTGATTAAATCTTATTCTAAGCCCAATTTAGGGAAAACCCCTCCTTAGCTTAGTAGCTAAAGCGTCCGGCTGTAGAACGACATTACTCCTTTGGGAGAGAAAATAATCGCAAGTGCGGTTACCGGAAGACCCCCGGTGCAAATCCGGGAGGGGGGATTTTAATGTTTTACACTTTTAGACCCTCGACCCACAAATATTAATATATTAGTTTAACTAAGTTTATGTTAGGTGGTGTTATATGGGTAAAACTGTTACAATGAATGTTAAAGTAAAGGACTATACGAATAGAGTTTTAGGAGTCGTAAAAGAAAAATACGGCCTAAAGGATAAAGGGGAGGCATTAGATAGATTTGCAGAAATGTATGGGGATGAGTATGTCGATAAAGAAGTTAGAGAAGAATACGTACAAAAACTATTGAGGATTGAAAAAGAACACTCTAAAAAGCACGGCAATAGGAGAATGAGCGATAAGAAGCTTGACAAGTTGTTCGGGAAGTGAATTCGTGGCTCTCGAATACGACATTTCCGAAAATCTTAAGGAAATCATAAAAAAACTTGTCAAACGCGATCCGCAAAGATCAGAGATACTTTGGAAGAAAATTCGCCAAATAGTGGCTTCCGATGAATTTGTAATTGAACATTACAAAAATTTAAGGCATAATCAAAGCGATCTGAAGCGTGTGCATATTGACAAAAGTTTTGTGCTTACATTCAAATATTACAAAGACAAGAAAGTCATACTCTTTGAGGATTTTGATCATCACGACAATATTTACAGAAAGTGATGTCTTAAAATCTGACAAATAGCCTGAAAATAACCAATAATTTGTAATTCTCTACAAAATTTTTCATCAAACTATAAAATATACAAAAATGAAATATGTCTGGAGGTATCACTTATGGATACATTATTGGCACTAGTAGTAATATTGGCAATTCTCTGGGCATTGGGATTAATAGGTTCCATTGGCGGATCGTTGATCCACTTGTTGCTGGTAATTGCATTGATCATCATAGTATACCGTTTAGCAAAAGGCACTCTCTAAAGTCGAATATTAAGTTTCTTTGGATTAATTTCTAAAGAAAGGGGGAATTGAAATGGTAAAAAGTACACGAGGTGGCAGAATGACTCAGGCAAAAAAACGCGCCGCTAAACGCCCTGGCGGAAAAGAGCCAGTCAAGAAACGCAAAGCAGGTAAAAAAATAATGCGAACCTAATGCTACTGCGCTTTCCAATCAAACAGAGTGAGCATAATACATGCAAATTCCTGCGATTGCTCACTTGGTACTTTTTTTACCCCAACTTCCATAGTTAATCTAATTTAGTTTCCAATCCAAAAAATTCTCCATATTCATTGGCAGCTTCGCGCAAACCGGATTGTTCTTCTTTATTTAATTTTGAAAAAAGTTTTGTTGTAATTAAAATAGATTTTTTTTCAATCGTACGCTTCCACATTCCGGCAATCAATCCATCAATAACAATTGCATGGGCGAATGCAATATATCCACTCGGAGTTGAAAGATTCAAACCTGGCGGAAAGTACAACGCCTTTTTGCTTTTATATCCGATTGTGTACTCATCATAATTCGCAAGCAAATAAACTTTTTTAGAATTCTTTTTTGCAGGAACTTGTTTTGAAGAAAACCAAAATGTTTGATTTTCTACAATTTCGGATTTGAGTGCATTTTTAGCGAGTTCAATTCCTTTTTTTGTTTCCGCCATTGTCAAACCTGACCACCAAACAAAATCATACACTGTTGCCGGCCCATGCGAAGTGAAATATCTTTTAACTAATTCTTCAAGTGCTTTTTCTTGGGAAATTTCTTTTACTTTTGGAGCTCGTTCCTCTATAAGCGCGTAAGTGAATTGTTTTCCTTTTCTTGGACCGCTGCAAATAACAGCATCTAGTTCTGCTTGCGATACAATATGTGCAAGCGCCTGAGTTTGTTTGTGAATTCCGTGTTTTTTCAACACAGCTGACAATTCTGTTCTTGTTAGAAAATTTTCATTTTTCAATGCTTTTGAAATAATTGAATTTGTTTTGGTAAATAATTTTTCATCCAAGCCAAGCTTGCGATTATAATGGCCAAGGATTTTATTCACTCTTGGAGAAGTGAGCATCTGCATCCACTTGATATCTTCCGGTGCAACAAAATGCCAAGTCGGTCGCATTACATGCGTACGTAGAATCGAACCTCTATTTAGTGCTTCATCAATTTTTTGTTCTGAATAATTTTGCAAACGAAGTGAAATCCCCCATTTTGCAGCGGGATAATCTTGCGCTTGTACCGCACCAAGATACTTCACAGCATCGTAAGGATTTTTGAATTTTTTTTCAGAAAGCCCTTGGTTGAAAAGTCGTTGATGGAGAATATCTGCACGATCCATACAAACACAACTAGATCTGATTTTTTATTTTTTATTTTTTGGTTTCTTTTGTATTTCTGCCGCCGCTTCTGTTTCTTTTAATTCTTTATGCGATTTCCAAAAGAAATATCCTATTACTCCAAATGTTATGAGCGGAGAAACATATTGAGGGATGTGGAAACCGAATGCATCCAAGAGCATTATTGTTCCGAGCGCGAAGATTGAGTACATTGCACCGTTTTTCAAATACCTATATTTTTTCACATTTTCAATATTGTGGATTGTGAGTTCTCTAACCACAAATGCGCCTATTCCGTTTCCGATTAAAATAAGCGGAACTGAAAGAGTGAATGCGAACGCCCCTATAACACCGTCAATGGAAAAGGTTGCGTCAATGACCTCAAGATACATTATTTTGCTCATGTCCGACATATTATTTTCTCCGCTTATGAGTTTGCGTTCTTGGGATTCGGCGTTTTCTTTAAAACCGTGAGTTATGAAAAATGCGGTTGATCCAACAATCGCGCCAAATGCCATTAATGCGTTCTGTTGAAGCGCAAACCAAACTATCAGCGCGAGAAGAATTGATACAATAGCAAAAAACCAGATGCCATAATTTTGCACGGTTTTTTCGGCAAACAAACCATAATTTTTTGGTTCAATGAAAAGCCAATGGAGGAAAAGGAACAATAGGAATACTCCTCCCCCTGCAAGTAGAACCGGTTTGGACGCTTCTACCGATTCGATAATCAGCGGATCGGAACTGAATGTTGCTGTAAGGGCTTCAATTGGGCCAAGTGTTGGATTTGCAACCCAAACTATGAGCCATGGAAGCAAACCGCGCACCAAAAAAACTGCTATGAGCAAGCCCCAAACCAAAAACCAGCGCCTTGCCTTTTGCGACATTTTTGAAAGAACATCCGCATTAATTACGGCATTGTCTATCGAGGTTATTGTTTCGAAAAGAACCAAACCTAAAACAGTGAGTATTAGTGGAAAAAAATCAATCATGGCAAGAGAAATTCACTTAAAAACAATATTTAATTGTTTCCCAAGAATTTTTTTCTTTCTTTTTTCGAAAATTTTTCAATGGCATAACGGAGCATTGTTCGGGGCATTTTTTTGGAATTTTTTTCCAAAAATTTTATCAAAACTTTTTTGTCGCGCTTGCCGATTTCGCGGAGCATCCATCCAACTGCTTTGTGGATCAGATCGTGAGTATCATTGAGAAGAATTTCGGAAATTTTTAATGTGTCCTCAAAGGAATTATTTTTGATGAAATGGAAAGTAGTTATTATTGCCACTCTCCTTTTCCAAAGGTTTTCCGATATTGCAAATTTGTAAAGAATTTTTTTGTCGCGGTTGATTAAATACGGACCGGCAATCTTGTCGGCTACACAATCAACCAAATCCCAATTGTTAGTGTATCTTATGTTTGAAATGTAAAAATCGTAAATTTTTTTCCTTTCTTTTACTTCGGCTTTTTGGAATTTGTAAACAAGAACAAAAAGTGCAGCCATTCTTTCTTCGTGGAACTTTGATTGAAGAGATTTTGTTACTTCAGCAAGCGGAATATCAACGAATTTTTTTGCAACAGCCCTTGTTTCAGGAACTGTTACGCCAAGAAAAACATCCCCAAAACCATATTCTCCCTTTCCGGTTTTGAAGAATCTCTTGTAGACCTCAACCTTCTCCCAGGTGGCAAACTCTTTCAGCTCGCTTTGAATGGACATTAAACAAGATTTGGGGCATTGGGTTAAAAACATTCGCAAACCCGGGTGCCGGTGCGGATAATAAAGGTTTTTCGGAGAAGAGTTTCATAATGCACAAAACTTTCATTCCGGAAGAGTTCAGGGAAAAGTACTCGAAAATAATGGGTTCCGAATCTGAAAAATTCTTTGAATATTGCACAATAAAAATTCCGAAGAGCATTTGGGTTAACTCGCTCAAAATACGACCGAGTTTTTTGGTTACAGAACTTCGAAAAAAAGATTGGAAACTTGAAGAACTTTTTCACGAAAATGCTTATTCTTTGAACGGAGTTGAAAAACCCGGGCAGGCGGAGCAATACAAAAACGGTTTGTTCAATTTGCAGGAAAAAAGTTCCATGCTTCCCGCAATTGTACTTGATCCCGAAAAAAAAGATTTGGTTTTGGATGCAACCGCTGCCCCTGGAAATAAAACTCTGCAGCTTAGTTGCTTGATGGAAGGATATGGAAAAGTTGTTGCGGTGGAAAAGAATATACAGCGCTACAAGAGCCTTTCGTTTAATTTGAAAAAATTTGGAATGAGAAATGTAATTGCAAAAAGAATGGATTTGCTTGATGCGAGAAAAAATAATCTTTTTGACAAAGTTCTTTTGGACGCACCGTGCTCAAGCGAGGGATTGGTGAGAAAAGATTTTACCGCTTTGAAGGAATGGAACCAGACATTGGTTTGGAAAAAATCCGATCTGCAGAAAAACCTGATCAGAAAATCTTTGCAATTGCTGAAAAAAGGAGGAGAACTTGTTTATAGCACTTGTTCATTATCTCCAGAAGAAAATGAGGAAGTGATAAACATGCTTGTAGAGGAAGGAAAGACTGAAGTGTTGGAAACTAAAATAAAGAATTTTAAAACAAGAAACGGTTTGACAAATTACAATGGAAAAAAGTATGATTCTTCATTGAAAAAATGTGTGAGAATATATCCGCAGGACAATGATTCGCAGGCATTTTTCATTGCAAAAATAACCAAAACTGCTACATAATAGATTGTTGTTTTCCGAAAACCCATTTAAATCTTTGCAAATTACAATTAATCAGACACTTCTTTAATGCCCGTATAGTATATCGGTTAGTATACAGCCCTGTCAAGGCTGTGGGCCGGGTCCGACTCCCGGTGCGGGCGAATCTCACTTTCTAAAATCACCGCTTCTACATTGCAAAAAAAATATTCAGACAATTACTGGGATCCAGTAGATAGCTTAATATAATAGATTAGGTTTTATAAGAAGGATGAATAGGAATTTAATTTTCATTCTGGCTCTTGTCTTGTTTGCAGGATCGGCTTTTGCGGTGCACACAACAACTGTGCTCTTTCCAAGCGACTCTAATAATTTAACAGGGACTGTCGGAATAAAATTTAACATTACTGATGGCAATTTTGTTGCTGCAACCTATGATGTGAATGTTACGATTGCGGTGAGCACATCTGCAGGTGCATTTACAACTTATTTGGTGCGAGATGTTAATGCGAACGCTTATTGTGGCGCAGCTGCAAATTATGCAGATGTGAACTGTACATACACTTTCGATACAACTACTGTTGCTGATGGAAACTATTTTGTTGATATTAACGCAATTACTCTTTTAACCACAATTGACAGCAACAGCATGACAAATGACTGGAACAGCACGATAGATTCTTCAAATAGTTCTTTTAGCATTGACAACAGTGGGCCTACCATTTCAAGCCCTTCACCAAGCGGCTTTGTTGATCCGAGCGTTACAATGTCAGTAATTACTAATGAGAGTGCCACTTGTAGATATGATTCTTTAGATGTTGCCTATGCCTCAATGGGTGCAGGAACTACTTCAGGTTTAGGAACAAGCCATTCATGGAACCTTACATTTACGGCAGCGGAAGGTTTGAAAACCTTCTATATTAGGTGCATAAACACCCCGGGGGTTACAAGCACTGGAACTACTATATCTTTTACAGTAAGGTCTGCAGGTGGGTCCGGAGGGTCTTTTTGCGGCGATAACATTTGTGATTCTAGCGAGAGCGCAGCAACATGTGCTGCTGACTGCCCTGCTGTGTGCGGAGACGGGACATGCACCGGAACTGAGAGCAAGAACACTTGCCCGGCAGATTGTGGCGTTGGGGTTATTTGCGGCGACAATACATGTGGACAGGGAGAAAACTTCAATATTTGTCCAAGCGACTGCGAAGCCCCTATTGGACAAAAAGTAAGGGAAACTGTTTTGAGCAGGGAAATGAAAGGAAAGCCGACTCCTGATGACATTGCGAGAATTCTGGAAGCCGCAGGCGCTTCTGAAAATGCTGTTGAAAAAGCAAGAGCTGCATTAAGCGAAACAAATGTTCAAAGAAATATAGAAGTGGTGAAGGAAACTGAAAACGGAAAAACAACTTTCACAACAATAATAGAATTGGTTGTCCAAAATAATTCCTGGAAGGATCTCGAAAATGTAACAGTTATTGAGGAAATTCCAAAACAAGTCCTTGAGAACGCAAATAATGTCAAAAGCGCCGTGGAATTTACAATACTTAACTCAGACCCCATAATAGCATTCGAATTTGGAAGCATGAATGCGGGAGACACAAGCTCTGTCAAGTACAGCATTGACAAACAGGTTTCCGAAAGCGACATTGAATTGTTCGCGCCAGCCTTTGTAAGCGGCTTTGCAGAAATACAAAATAGTTTGACATGCAGCGAATTGAATTGTGATGATTATAATCCATGTACTGTTGACAGTTGTGAAAACAGCAGGTGTTTCAATGTTCCAAAACAGAATGGAGAATCATGTGGAACCGGAATGGTTTGCAGATCCGGAGAATGTGTTGAAAGTAGTTCCGTTACAGTTGTAGAACCGCCACAAGACAACACTCTTTTGATAATAATAGGCGGAATAATTATAGTAGCGGTTCTGGCATACTTTTTTTATTCAAAAAAATGATTATCAAGTTTTTTAGTTAAATGTTTATGAAAAATAGGTTGGCATTTATCATATTATTTTTCCTGTTTTTGGCATCTTTGCCCCAAATTGTTTTCGCAGTCTGTGGAAATTCGCAATGTGAGGATGGCGAAAACGCGTGCAGTTGCCCTTCCGATTGCGGCTCCTGCTCCGGAGAAGTTTCCAACAGAAGCTGTGCAACATATTATTGTACCGAAGAAAAAATTTGTGCCATTGAAATTATTCCCAATTGTTGCGGAAACGACTGGTGCGAGGAAAGCGGATCTTATGCCGAGAGCTTTGGGAATTGCCCGACGGACTGCCAACCAACGGAAGTAAACCTCAGTATTTTAAGCCCTGAAAGCGGTTCAAAAATCAGATACGGGGAGGAAACACTTTACAAGGTTAGAGCGGATGCAAATGGGAGAAGCATTGCAGGAATAACGGTCAAGGTAAACGGGCCTTTTGAAACGTTTGAATTGTCCAATGATGGCTTGCATGATGATAACGCATTCAATGACAATATACTGGCGGCTTACAACAAAATTGCCGCGGGAATAGAATCGGGTTTTTATGACATAAATTTTTTCACTTCATTCAGGGGCATTGACGGAAATTCTAGTGTAATAATAGAATTGTATCCCTTTATTGATGTAGATCTTGTTCTTCCGGCCGAAACCGAACTTGGAAACATGATCACGGCAAACGCAAAATTTTCAATAAACGAAAAGCCGGTGAACGCAAACATACATATTTCTTTGGAAAACGAAACCGGAGAGACAGTGGCGGAAAAGTCCATGGAATCGGATGATACAGGAGAAATCATTTTTGAATACAGGACGACGTTTATTGACAAACCTGGAAAATGGATTTTTAGAATAACCGGAAATGACGAGTATGGAAATAGTTTTGATTTAAACAGAATAATCGCAGTTGTGGAGCTCGGTAATATCCCGGAAAGAAAACTATTGCTCTCGAAAACACTAAATGACTCATACGAAGCAGGGGAAAACATTTTACTGGTGGTTAACCTGACTGAAAACGGAGCTCCTTTGGAGAACGTAATTGTCCGGGCTGAATTGAACAAAACCAAGGTAGAATTAAAACACATTGGCGGCAATGAGTACGCGGGATCAATAAAAGTTGAGAGAGTTAGAGAACAAGATGAAAATATTGTTGTCAAGGTATTTAATGCCGGTGGCGGCTTGATTGCGCAAAAAAGTTTTTCGGTAAAATTGAGACTTGGCGAACTCTTGATTGAAGTACTGGAACCAAAAGAAAAATTGTATGAACAGGGCCAAAGAATAGAATTCAAAATAGTGGTTGTGAACAGCGCGAACGAACTTGAAACAGGATTAGAGCCTTACGTGATTTTCAATAGCAAAAAAATTTTTTTGAAGGAACAGAACTCCGGGGTTTATTCGGGAACTTATGTGCTGGGAGAAGGTGACTTTGGAGAAGTTCTGGCAAACTTTTTTTCAGAATCGGATGGAGTAAAAGGGGAAAAATCTGTTTCTTTTTTTGTAACGGAGAAAACACTCTTTTCCGAAACCGAACAAAAGATTCCGGAAATATTCTTTGCAATCGCAATTATTTTTGGAATAGGAATGGCGGCATATGTGTACCAGGGCAAAATAAATATGAAAACCGGGAGACACGAACGCCTCGGCGAGCTTGAAGAGCTTGAAAAGACCGCACAAACAAAATACTTTAGAGAAAAGACGATCAACAAAAAAGAATATAATGAGTTAATGGAGAAATATTCAAAGGAACGAAGGGAGCTAAAGTAAGGTGTTGTTTTGGGCAAATTGGATGATTCTGTAAAAGGCACAAAAAAAGCGCTTACGGATTTTTTTGGCGCACTCATGGGAAAAAAATCGGAAAATTCCGGCCTTGAAACCATTATTCCGGAATACAGGAAAATGAGAAAAACGGAAAGGAAGCACAACATTATCCCAAGCAACGGGTTGTTCTATATCAAATCCAGAGGAGAAACTGAGGAAAAGCCTGATTACAGCATCTCCTCCACAGGAATAGGAGAATTTGACAATCTTATAAGTGATAGGGGGCTTGAAAAAAATTCAACAATACTCCTTTCAGGCGGGGCAGGAACGGGAAAAACCACCTTTACAATCCAATCAATGTACAATTCCGCAATGAAAAACGGGGAAAAAGGAATTTATGTTTCATTTGAGGAGGAACCTGAAAAAATCAAGGCGCACATGAAAAAAAATTTTGGATGGGATTTGAATGCACTTGAAAAAAGAGGGCTTTTCTCAATAATCAAAATTGACCCGGTTGATGTTTCGAGAACCGTGGAACAGGTTTTGATGGACCGTGGAGGGGAGCTAAAAATTGATCTGAAAAAAATAGAGCTACCTTTCAAACCGGATAAAATAACGATAGATAGTTTGTCAGCATTGGCAATTGCATTCAGCGATGAGGAGAATTATAGGAAATATGTTAGGGAGCTTTTTGAATCCTTGGAAAACATGAACTGTGTTGCATATGTTATAAGCGAAACAGAACAAGATCCAAAAATATACAGCAGAACAGGGGTTGAGGAGTTTCTTGCGGATGGAGTTGTGGTTTTATACAATATAAAGAAGGATGAGAAAAGGGAGAATGCATTGGAAATTTTGAAGCTCAGAAGCAGCTCCCATAAAAAAGGGATTGTGCGCTACAAAATTACAGACAAAGGAATTACAATTGTAGACAATTAAACCGCCGGAATTTTTTTCCCATGCGGGCACTTTTTCGGGTTTTTCAAAAGTCTTTTCATTGCTTCCGCGATTTCGTCTGTTATGACATGCTCAAAGCGGCAAACAGATTCGTCATTGAAATCTATTTTCAAAATATCCCTGAAAAATAATTCGGTTAAGCGGAGATTTCTGATAATGGTTTCGGCAATTGCCCTCCCTTTTTTCTCCAATTTAACCCCGTCTCTTCCTGAATACTGGAGATAGCCCTTTTCATCGAGCTTTTTCAGCATTTCGGTCATTGAGGGAAGGGAAACGTTCAATTGTTTTGCAACTTCCGAAGCGTGAATTGGATTGACCTTTTCCTCTTCCAAAAGCCAGATGGCCTTGAGATACATTTCCTCGTTCTCGTGGCTTTTTTCGAGCACTATTTTTTCCGCAAGTTCCACCATACAAAATGATTAACGTGAGCAAACATATTTAAATTATTAGGAGCACCTAATTTTAGTTAGGTGAACCTAAGTGACAGAATTTCTTGAATCGTTTGTAATTATTTTAAGGGAAGGCCTTGAGGCAATTCTGATTGTTGCCGCGCTTATAGCTTATCTTGTGAAGACAAATCATTTGGATAAAGTTAAAACGGTTTATTGGGGCGCGGGAATTGCAATCGTTGCGAGTTTAATTACGGCATTTTTGCTGGAATTGTTTTTTGCCTCCGCAGATGCGCCAAAAGAAATTTTAGAGGGAGCTACAATGCTTCTTGCCGCGGTTGTAATGCTGTATGTGACAAACTGGTTTGTCGGAAAACTTGATTCGGCAAAATGGACGGGTTACATCAAGGGAAAAATGAATGACGCACTTACAAACGAAAATGCTTTTGCTCTGGGAATTGTTTCTTTCCTAGCGGTTTATAGAGAAGGGTTCGAAACCGTTCTTTTCTACAAAGCACTTACTGTTGGAACTGCAGATCTTACAGGGGCTTTTTTGGGCCTCGTAATAGGATTGGTTGTTCTCGCGGTTTTATTCATAGTGATACTGCGCATTGAGAAAAGATTGCCATTGGGAATCGTTTTCGGATTTACAAGTGCAATACTATTTTTGCTCTCGTTAAAATTTGCGGGAAAGGGAATCCACGAATTACAGGAAGCGCATTTAATTCCTGAAACTGCATTGAACATTGTTCCGAGGATTGCCGATCTTGGAATATACCCTTATGTGGAAACTCTGGCAGTACAAGGAATAGTGCTTCTCTTTGGATTGGCAATGGTTTATTTCCACTTTTACGCAAAGAAAGAGAATAAAGTGAGCAAAAGCAGGTGAAAACGCGCCGCCAAGTTAATCAATTTAAACTCTTCTAAACAATCATTCTTGGGGTATTCAAATTGCTTATAATAGGGATAACTGGAAAATATTGCGCAGGAAAAACAACTGTTTGCGAGTATCTCAAAGACAAGAGTTTTTACTATAATTCGTTGAGCGATGAGCTCAGGGAAATACTTAAAGAGCAGAAAATTCAGATTACAAGGGAAAATCTAATTGCAAAAGGGAATGAGCTCCGGCAAAAAGAGGGAAATTCTTTTTTGTCAAAAAGGCTCCTCAAAAAAATGGACCGCGACAAGAATTATGTGATTGACTCTTTGAGAAATCCTGATGAAATACGCGAATTCGTGAAGCATGGGAATTTCCACTTATGGAGCATTGAAGCACAGGAAAAAACTCGGTTTGATAGGATTGTGAAAAGAAGCAGAGAGGGGGATCCAAAAACAGTTGAGGAATTTAAGAGGCTTGAAGCACAGGAATCAAAATCCGAAAATGCGAGCGGCCAACAGCTCGAGGAATGCGGAAGAATGGCGGAATACAAAATAGAGAACAGTGGTTCGCTTGTAGAGCTTTTCAAGGAAATAGATTCTTTGCTGCTCCAGATTCCTGTTGATTTTAAGCGACCGCCATGGGACGAGTATTTTATAAATATTGCAAAGGAGGTTGCAACAAGAAGCAATTGTGTGAAAAGAAAAGTTGCAGCGGTTATTGTAAAAGACAAGAGAATAATATCAACCGGGTATAATGGAACGCCGCGCGGAGTGAAAAACTGCAATGAGGGAGGCTGTCCAAGGTGCAATTCTTTTTCCAATGCCGGAACAAAACTGGATGAGTGCCTTTGTTCGCACGGAGAAGAAAATGCAATTGTCCAGGCGTCCTATCATGGAGTAAGCATTAAGGATTCGACGCTTTACACGACATTTTCGCCGTGCCTTAATTGTTCAAAAATGATTGTTAATGCAGGCATCAAAAAAGTTGTTTACAATACGGATTATCCGCTTGGAGATTCGGCAAAAAAAATGCTGGAAGAGGCGGAAGTCGAACTTGTAAAGCTCAAAATTTAGGGAAAAAATATTTTCAAATTTTATATCATTTTTTTGGCCCCAATACGATTGATTCTAGATTTTTCTGAAGGTCTGAATCATCACGAAGCATGTAATCCGCAAGCCTAAGGCTTTGGGAAACCTTCTGCGCGGTTGTCGGAGTTTTGGGCTTTAGCAAAATCGTCACAAGCATTTTTGCTAGATCTATGTCCCCATAGCTATCCGTAATTAGGAGGGTTTTTTTGAGTTCTAATTCTTTTCCATTTGCGGAAAAAAATTCCCTTATCCCGGTAAGCTTGGTTTTCACGGGAATTCCGTTCAGATCATAGTCCTTTGTTCCGATAATTGAATTTACCCCTGTTATAAAACCATTTTCGTCGAATGCGAGTGAGGTTCCGATAAGATGGTCAAAGGCGAAATTGTGCATTTTCTGAAGGTGCTTGTTTGCAACCTCGGCAAAATCTTTAGAGGATAAAGTGGCAAGGATAATTGTTTTCCCCTCTTTTTTCATTTTTTTAAGCGCCTTGACAAGCTGAGTCCTTAGCGTGGGCTTGAGTTTTTCAAACACCGCTTCAAAATCCATTCGGTTCATTTTTTTGCCTATGAGAAATTTGTTTCCGTCCAGAATGGCCTGCTCGATGGAGCAGTTTCCTTTTGCAATGTTTGAAAGGATTGAATCATAAATTTCCTCGCCGTGGGAAATTTTACCGGTCTTTTCCGGATAGAGAAATTTCAGGGCTTCAAGATTGGCGTCGCTCCTGAACAGCGTGCCATCCATGTCCACTATTATGACATCAAAATCTTTGTTTCTGAATCTTGGAAGTGCGCCCCTCCTGAGCTTGAATTGAAGGGAGTTTTTCACAACAATTCCAAGGAGTTTTGCGGAAGAGAGCTTTGATTTCAGGTCCTTTACGCGCGGAATTTTCATGATAAAAGAATTGGTCAAAGGACATTAATATAGCAAACGGGAAAGGTAATTTTATAGATTCATTTCCGTTTGCTATCTAGCAGACCGCATTTATGCCGTAACTTTCGTGGTCTGCTATAACCTGATTTTTTCGGAACGAGCGGGAAAAAAATGATTATAGAATACTTTTATAAGTACTAATTTCCCATTCATTAGAGGAATTTGCATGGAAAAACTTTACGATGTTATAATTGTCGGAGCCGGTCCTGCCGGGGGTTCTGCCGGAATACATTGTGCAAAAAATAGTCTCAAAACTCTCATAATCGAGGACCATGATGTTATTGGAGAGCCTGTTCATTGCGGAGAATGCCTGAGCACTTATGCCACAAAAAACACGGGAATTAACCCCCCTGAATCCGTGATTTCGGAGCATGTGAAAGGAGTTAGAGTTATTTTTCCTGACGGAACAAATTCCGTTTTAAACGAGGACGGTTTTGTTCTTGAAAAAGAAAAATTCGAACAATGGCTTTCCGAAGAGGCGGAAAAAAACGGCGCGGAAGTAAAACTCGGCACAAGACTTTTGAGTCTTGAAAGAAAAAACGGCATTTGGGAATTGCAAACAAGCAAGGGCGCGCTGAAAACTAAAATAGTTATTGACGCTTCCGGGGTTTCAGCCGTTGTTTCAAGGCTGCTGAAGCTCAATGAAAGGTTTGAAGCGGTAATAGGAATACAATATGAGCTTCGTGATATTCCAAGGGACGGTTATCTTGATTTTTACATTTGGCCCGAGCTCGCTCCGGAAGGTTATTTGTGGATGATCCCAAAAGGAAACGGACGCGCAAATGTTGGCTTGGTTACAACAGAACGAAACAAGGCACGCGTTTATAACGAAGAATTTGTGAAAAGAATGAAGTGGGACAAGAAAGTGAATGTCAAAACTTTTGGAGGATTGATTCCTGCTTCGGGGCCATTGAAAAATACTTATTCAGAGGGATTGATGCTGATAGGGGATGCGGCGGGATTCACATCTCCATTATTTGAGGGTGGATCGCATTTGGGATTAAAATCCGGGCAAATGGCGGCTGATGTTGCAAAGGAAGCGGTTTCCAAAAACGATTTTTCAACGGAAATGTTTTCAAATTACGAAAAATTGTGGAAAGCCGAATTTCCACAGTATGAAAAACTGATTGTGGGAAAAAAAGCGATTTACTCTTTTACGGATGAGGAACTGAATTTTATTGCAAAAAATTTTCCAAGGAACTTTGATGAATTCAATGGGTTGCAGAAAATAATTTTCGGTTTGAAGGTTTTGGTCAAAAAACCGGGTTTGCTCAAAAAAGGATTTTTGCCCGCAATGAAGGCTTTTGAATACAGCCAGGCGAAGTTCTATGGATGGTAGCGCTTCTTTAAAAGGTTTTTATCGGTTGTGTGGATATGCAGGAAAAACGTTATCACGTCGGAATTATTCCCGATGGGAATAGAAGATGGGCAATGGAAAATAATGAGTTGCCCAGCGAAGGCCACAAAATAGGCGCAAGAAAAATGGAGCTTTTTGTTGATTGGGCAATGAAAAAGCCGAACATCAATGAGATCAGCATTTATGGTTTGAGCGAGGAGAATTTCAAAAGGAATCCCGCGGAACTTTCAAGGCTTTATGATATTTATTATGACGGTCTCATGAGGCTTCTTGAATCAAAACAGATCCACGACCAAAAAGTGAATGTGAATTTTGTTTCCACTAACCATCAAAAGGTTCCGAAGAATATTGTTGATGTGTGCAAGGAACTCAAAAGCGAAACAAAGTTTTATGGAAATAAAGTTTTGAATATCCTGCTTGGTTATACCGGACAGAGTGAAATCCTTAGAAGCGTTTCAAGCCCCATGAACAGAGTTAAGAATCTTTTTTTCGGTTTGAATGAAACAGATGTTTCAAGGCATCTTGGCGTGAAAAGAGAATGCGATCTTGTAATAAGGACAGGGGAAGAGGAAGCAAAAAGGGAAGCAAAGTCCGGCTTTTTGTTATGGCAAAGCGCTTATTCTGAATATTATCACATTCCAAAGTACTGGCCGCAGGTTGAGGAACAGGATTTTGATTTGGCGTGGAGTTATTTCGAGCACGCGAGAAAGCTTAAGGGGAAATAAAATTTTTATTTCAAAACTTTTCCGGTTTGCATATACCACAAATACAGATCCAATTGCGAGTGGTTAAGTGAAACTTTTTCAGCGAATTTGTCAAGACGAGATTCTATCTTCAAATAATTTTTTGAGTTGACTGTTTTTGGTCTTTCGGGAATTATTGAATATTCCGCAAGAAGGTTCACAACATGTTTGTCCAGGATTGCAACATTGTTGCTTCCCGTATTTCTGAGAAAATGCGAAGCCTCTTTGAAGGCGAATCCTTTCACGTTTTTTGCGAGATATTCGCGCGCAATTCTATCATTTTCAAATTCAGAAATTTTTTCCTTCAAACCAAAGTGTTTTCTTGCATCAACAATGAATTCCGCGCGCCGATTGTAAAATCTTGAACCTGCTTTTTTGAGTGTCTGCACAAGTTTTTTTGGGGAAAGATTATAGAAGCCGTCAAAGCCAACCGCTTTCTGCACGCGCAACCCCATTTCGGAGCTTGTATTTGCCGTGAGAATGCAGAAGCAGAGTTCGGAGAACCATTCTTCTTCGCTTTTGTTTTTGAATTCCTGAAACTCATTATATCGCGAAATGACCTGTTTCCCGATAGCACCGTTCTGTAATCCTTTTACTTTTGATGCAAGAATCCGCGGGTTCATGTATGGAATTTATTGGAAAATGTAATTAAAGCATTCTAACAACGGATTCTACAGCTCTTGCGGCAAATTCCTTTGCACGGCCATTTGCCTGCGCTTGTGTCATTCGCGGACCTGAAATTCCATAACCGACAGGCTTGTCGAATTTGAGCGAGAGCTCTGCAATTTTTTCTGCTGCAGTATAGGAAATGATTTCGTCGTGGCTTGTTTCGCCCTGGACAACTGCTCCGAGGACAATTGCACAATCAATGTCCTGGCGCGCAAGAAGCCTTTGCAATGGAAGCGGGACATCAAAGGCACCGGTAACGTAAACAATTTCTTTCACATTCAACCCGTTTTTTTCCGCGGCCTTTTTTGCAGTTGCGAGCATCAAATCCGTAATTTCTTTATGAAAATCTGCTACAACAATGCCAAGATTCATTCAAATTCCCCCGTTCTCTTTCTTTTTGGTGCAGATTTTTCTTTCTCTAGGAAAGAGAAAGAAAAAGGTGCGTGAAAATCCGCTACAACAATTCCTAAATTCATTTTCAAAGCCTCACTTTAGGTGCATTTTCTTTTCCCTGTCTTTCTCCGGAGCCGGCTCTTTTATCCAACTCTTCCTGTGCAAAGAGCATCCAAAGCAAATTCAATGCATGCTTTGAAACTCTATTGCGCATTATTGATGCAAGTTCTCCCGCGGTTTTCCCCTCATCCTCGTGGACGAATGCCTCGAGCACAATTTTTTTTGTCATCAATTGTATTTGGCCGATTCCGAGAGAAGCTTCATGCGAACATTGCTTATCAATGGGCATTGAACCAGGCATCCCCAAAGCCAATCCGGCTCTACACCCTTCATCAAGGAGATTGAGCATTGCGAGAGGGATGTCTTTTACTCCTGGAACTGTTCTTTTTTTTATTTCAATTTCCCAATTTTTTTCTTTGGCATTTTTTTCCATTGTTTCAATTGCTATTTTCCCCATATCTCCCCGCGAGAACATTGTGTCGATAACGGCAATTTTCGTTTTGAGTTTTTTTTCACTCATCACGCTGCACCTCAACTATTGATCCTGTTTTTAGCAAAAGTTTTTTTCTCAGCGAAACCGGCGCAATAATTTCAAGCACATTATCCGGATGATTTGTTCGATGCGGAATTATTGCAACACATTTTTCCTTTTTGTTGAGGATGCATTTCCAGCAGTTTATTCCGCCGAACGTTCTTTCCTTACTTTTGAACCCTTCGACTTTTAGTGGTTCCGTGGAAGTGAAAACATTTCTTTCCGCCGGGTCTACAATAAGATTCAGTGTGCCGGGAAAAATTTCAAATCCAAATAAATCCGAAAATTGTTTTTTGTACTGCGGGATCTGCGTGTAATAAGATCCCTCTCCAAGACCGTCGACAACCTTTCCTTTAAGGGAAAATTTTTTCTTTGAAAAAAGTTCGCGCAATTCCAAATAGAATGATTCCAGTTCTTTTCTCCCCTGCTCGGAAAAGGAAACCTCTATTCCTGAATTGGAAACATTTCTAATAATTATTTTTTCTTCCTCGAGTTCGCGCAATTTTCGGGAAATTGATTGCTGCGAAAATCCGGTTAATTGTGCGAGTTCGGAAGTGGACATAAATGTTTTTCCGTGCAAACCCGCTTTTTTTGCAAGCAATAGTGCGAGGCCGAAGTTCTCCTCTTTCATAGTGTAATTTCCCGGAAGAATTACTTAAAAATGGGTTGGTTACCGAAAATGAGTAATGGTTATTTCTTTTTCGCGGTTTCCGGATAAGAGCCCTGCGGCGGGAATGCAAAATCTATTTTGGCTTTTTCGAATTGCTTTTTGATTTCAAGGTTTATTTCGCTCATAACCTCGAATTTTCGATCTTGATTTTTTATGTGGTAAGCAAACCAGATGTTGAGTGCTGAGCCCCCATATTCCTTGAATACTGCGCGAATTTCATCGTGGTCTGTATCCGGATGCTTTTTCACGATCTCTTTGAGGAGACGGATTGCCTCCTGAATT
Source organism: archaeon (assembly GCA_035655435.1). Taxonomy (GTDB): domain Archaea; phylum Iainarchaeota; class Iainarchaeia; order Iainarchaeales; family Iainarchaeaceae; genus UBA493. The sequence goes on from DASRUN010000066.1 coordinate 27,406, forward strand.
TTTTCGAAAGAAGTGCTGTACGACATTCCAAGGGTTACTGAAATCCTTCTCGCCGGCTCGGAAGTGATGTTCAAAATTTCAGCCTGTGCAACTTTTGCGTTTGGAATAATATTCAGGCGATTGTCCCAATCGCGGATGCGCGTATATCTTATTCCGACTGATTCAACGGTTCCTTCAACGCCCGCGACTTTAATTGAATCACCCACAATAAATGGCTTTGAAACGAAAATGCTGAGGCCGCCAAAAACATCTTCCACGGTTTTTTGTGCCGCAAATGCAATGGCCAAACCCCCGATTCCGAGACCTGCGATTAACGGAAGAACATCAACCCCGAAGTTTGAAAGAATTAATAGGAATGCTATGACAACAACCGCGACTTTTGCCACTTTTCTTAGTATTGGAACCAATTGGTCATCAAGTTTTGATTCTGTTTTTGCGGAAAGCGGGATGATTATGTGCTCAATGAAACCGTCTATCAGGCGGAGGGCAAGCCACATTAAATCAAGGAGTATTAACGCTTCAATTGCCGCTCCAAAATTGTTTGTTATAAAATCCGCATTTGGAGTGAGGAACTGGTATCCAATATTCAGGCCGATTATGAAGCCGAAAAAAGTGAGGGGCTTTTCGATTGCCTCTATTATAAGGTCATCAAATTGGTTTTGGGTTTTTGAGGCTATTATTGTGCCGTATTTTTTGATGAAAAAATAGAGTATTTTTGCGGCGAGCGCGGAGCCTATTATAATGCCGGAAAAAACAAGGTATTGGCTTATTGTAGAACCGAAATAAACATTGTTTACAAATTCAGGGAAGGTTTCAAACACCATGAATCAAAACGCATGCAAAATTTATTAAAGCTTTACCCGGCTAAATTAGCCCTAATGTTACCTTTAAATTCCTTTCCCTAATAGAATTCTTAGAATTAGTAATTATCGAATTTATTTGGTGAGTCGGCAACAGAGCTTTTTGTTTAAAACAACAGTTATCTAGGTTTAAACGTGCTTTTGCCGCTCTTTAATGGGTTGGTTCGCTTGGGTATGGAAAAGGTTGCAGATCATTTTTTGGTTTCCAAGCACGAAATTGTGCCTTTGGAAAGATTGGAAGAAGTTTTCAAAAAATTCGGTTCTAAAGCCGAGAAATTCCCGCAAATTCTTGTTGATGATCCGGCGGTTGAGGAAATAGGCGCAAAAAGAGGGGACATGATTAAAATAACAAGAAAGAGCCAGACAGCAGGAACAAGCATTTACTTTAGGATTGTGGTTTAATTTGGTTGACGGTTGGGCGGTAATAGATTCTTATTTTAGGGACAAAAACATTGCCCAAATGGAAATAGATTCGTTCAACCAGTTTGTGGAAAAAAAACTCGATGAAATAATTGCGGAAAACAAGGAAGTTGTTCCGAAAATCGAGGAAGTAAAAGTTCAATTTGACAAAATTTCCGTTATAAAACCGCGCATAGTGGAAGCTGACGGCTCTCCTAGAAACGAATTTTTCCCAATGGAAGCAAGATTGAGAAATAGAACTTATTCAAGCCCGATTTTTTTGACAATGAAACTTTTGAGAAGAGATGTTGAACAGGATAAAAAACAAACTTACATCGGAGAGCTTCCTGTAATGTTGAAAAGCAATTTGTGCTGGTTGAACGGTAAAACAAACGAAGAACTTATTGAAATGGGCGAAGATCATCTTGATTTCGGCGGATATTTCATTGTAAACGGTTCTGAAAAAGCGTTGATGACACAGGAAGTTCTTGCATCCGACAGGGTTATTGTTTCTGAACAATCCGATAGAATTGTCGCGGAAGTTATTTCAACAAGGGGAGCTTTCAAAGGAAGGGTTAGAATTCTTAGAACTCCTGACGGAATTTTGAATGTTACATTTCCTGCTTCCCCTAGAAAATTAAAATTATTTGTTTTGCTCAAAGCACTTGGATTGAGAAGCCCGCAAACAATTAAGGAAGCTTTCATTGAACAACAGGAAATTCAAAATGATGTTTTGATTAACATTGAAAATCTTTTGGTTAAGAGCGAGAAGGAAGCACTTGATAAAATCGGAAAGTTTGTTGCACCCGGACAAGTGGAAGAATACAGGTTGAGAAGAGCCCAGGAAGTTATTGATGCATTCTTATTGCCGCACATTGGACAGGATCAAAAAGACAGATTGGCAAAAGCATATTATTTGGTTATGATGGCAACCAAGGCAATTGAAAAAGCCTACAAATTGAGAGAAGAAGATGACAAAGATCATTACGCAAACAAGAGATTGGAATTGTCGGGAAAATTAATGGAACACTTGTTCAGATATTCTTTCAAATATTTCATCAAGGATTTGAAATTCCAAATTGACAGAACAGTTACAAGGAGAAGAAAACTTAACATTTCAACAATTGTAAGACCGGGCGCGGTTTCGGAAAGAATCAGATTTGCAATGAGCACAGGAAATTGGATTGGACGCGCTACAGGAGTTTCAAAATTCATGGATCGAGTAAATTATTTATCTCCATTAACGGATTTGAGAAAAGTAAAAAGCCCATTGGATAAAAACAGGGAACTTTATGAAGCAAGAGATGTTCACGGAACGCATTGGGGAAGATTGTGCGCAATAGAAACTCCTGACGGACCGCAATGTGGGTTGGTAAAAAATCTTGCATTGATGGCAGAGGTTACGGTTGAAACGGATGAAGAGCCGATTGAAAAATTGTTGAAGGATATGGGCGTGAAATTAAGATGATTGCAAACCAAATGAGTGGGACCGTAGGTCGCACAGGTCTGACGGCGAACCAAGTGCTGCCGAAGGCGCACGCTCCCTTCCGAGGAGCACGCTCGGACGCGGAGGTGTTCCCGAATGGTTAAGGAAGCAAAGCAGGCAAAGGTTTACATTAACGGAAGACTTATCGGATTCCATCCCGATCCCATGAAATTGACAAGGGAAATTATTGCGCGCAGAAGAGAGTCAAAAATCTCCGAGCAGGCAAATGTTGCTTTCCACGAAGATACAAATGAAGTTTACATTAACACAGACGCAGGAAGGGTTCAGAGACCGTTGCTTGTTGTTGAGAACGGAAAATTAAAAATTACCGATGAAATTGTAAAGCAGGTTAAGGAAGTTAAAAAAACTTGGCAGGATCTTATCCGCGAGGGATATGTTGAATACCTCGATGCGGAAGAAGAGGAAAATGCTTTCATTGCTTCAAACGAAAAAGAACTCGGAAAAGAGCACACGCATTTGGAAATTGATTCCGCAACAATTTTGAGTGTAATAAGTTCCATGATTCCTTATCTCGAACACAACATGGCGGGAAAAGCGCTTCACGGAGCAAAAATGTTCAAGCAGGCACAGGGTTTCGGAGCAAGCAATTTTAATCTTAGAAGCGATACTGAAGGATATCTTTTGCATTACCCACAAAAATCTTTGGTGAAAACAAAAACAATGCACATGGTTGGATTGAATCAGAGACCGCAAATTCAGAATCTTGTTGTTGCAATAATGCCGTATTACGGCTTCAATATTTTGGATGCAGTAATTCTCAATAGAGGCGCTGTGGAAAGAGGAATGGGAAGAAGCTCTTATTTTAGAACTTATGAAAGCGCGGAAAACAGGTATCCTGGCGGACAGATAGATAAATTTGAAATTCCGACAGAAGAAACCGTCGGATTTTTGGGAGAAGGATTTTACAAAAAGCTTGGTCATGACGGAATAATCCAGCTTGAATCCATTGTTGAAGAAAATGATGTTTTGATTGGAAGAACCTCCCCTCCAAGATTTTTGGAAGAAATCAATGAGTTCGGTGTTGTTCAGGAAAAAAGAAGGGAAACAAGCGTTACAATAAGAAAAGGCAAGGACGGTTTTGTTGACAAAATTTTTGTAACAGAATCGGAAGCCGGAAACAAGCTTGTGAAAGTTAAAGTTAGAAGCCAGAGAATTCCCGCGCTTGGAGATAAATTCAGTTCAAGGCACGGGCAGAAAGGTGTTGTTGGATTAATTGTTCCTGAGGAAGACATGCCTTTTACACCCGATGGAATAAAACCTGATTTGATTTTGAACCCGCACTCTGTTCCTTCAAGAATGACCATTGGACACTTGCTTGAAATGCTTGCGGGAAAAGCTTCCGCAATGAAAGCAATGCAGATAGACGGAACTCCTTTTGGCGGAGTCAAACAAGCTGAACTTGAAAAAATGCTTGATGCAGCCGGATTAAGAAAAAATGCAAAAGAAGTTTTTTACGACGGTACAACAGGAAAAAGAATCCAAGGAGAAATTTTTACGGGACCGGTTGCTTATAGAAGATTGTTCCACATGACCGCGCACAAAATACAAAGCAGAGCTCGCGGACCGGTTCAGATTTTGACAAGACAGCCTACAGAAGGAAAGGAAAAAGAGGGCGGATTAAGATTTGGAGAAATGGAAGGAGAAACATTGGTTGGACACGGAGCGGCAATGCTTTTGCAGGAAAAATTCATTGATGATTCCGATAAAGTTACAATGTGGGTTTCCGAAACCGCGGGAGTAATAGGATTTGAGGATCAAATCAGAAAAGTGAAGAGGGTTCTTGAGGCAAATGATTCGAAAATTTATCCTGTTGAAATGAGCTATGGTTTCAAATTATTGCTTGATGAATTGAAAGCTCTTGGAGTATATCCTAAATTGATTTTGACGGACAAGGTGTAATTGATATGATGACAAAAATGTTGAACGAAGCTAGTGTGACCGCAGGTCGTGGCATCGAGCACCGCGAAGATGGCACACCTCTCTCAGCGAGGTGTCGCTGAAATGATGACAAAAAGAATTGAGGGAATTGAATTCAGGATTATGGGTCCGGAGTTTATTAGAAAAATGAGCGGGATAGAAATCAAGAGCCCTGAAACTTATGATAAAGACGGCTTCCCAATGGAAGGCGGATTGATGGATAATCATCTTGGGGTTATCAATCCCGGATTGAGATGCAAGACCTGCGGAAATACAATGAAAAAATGCCCCGGCCACTTTGGACACATAGAATTGGTTAGGCCGATTGCACACTCTGAATTCGGAAAAAAACTTGAAATTTTGATGCAGGCAACATGCCAGAGCTGCGGAAGAATAGCAATCCAAGCTGATAAGCTTGAGCAGTTAAGGGCTTTTATCGGCGATGAAACAATTAATATTGCAAAAAAGATTTTGGCAAAAACAAAAAAAGTGAAAAAATGTCCGCATTGTACTGCTGACAGACGCGAAATTTCACTTGACAAGCCCACAAACTTTTACATTGACAAGGACAGAATTTATCCCACGCAAATAAGGGAATGGGTTGAAAAAATCCCCGACAAGGATTTGGAATTCTTTGGTTATGAACAAGGAAAACTCAGGCCGGAGTGGTTTATCATGACCGTGCTCCAGGTTCCGCCGATCAATCTTAGGCCGAGCATTACACTTGAATCAGGAATAAAAAGCGAAGACGATCTAACACACAAACTTGTTGATATAATTAGAATAAACATGAGATTGAAGGACAACATTGATGCAGGCGCACCGCAACTTATCATTGAAGATCTTTGGGATTTGCTCCAATATCATGTGACAACGTATTTCAACAATAATACCGCGGGAGTTCCTCCGGCAAAACACAGGAGCGGAAGAGCACTTAGAACTCTTGTGCAAAGATTGCAGGGAAAGAAAGGAAGATTCAGGTACAACTTAACAGGAAAAAGAGTTAATTTTGCGGCTCGTTCAATCATAACTCCCGATCCAATGCTTTCAATCAACGAACTCGGTGTTCCCCAAGAAATTGCGGACAACATGACTGTTCCGGAAATAATTACAAAAGGAACCTTGACAGAAGCAAAGAACATGATCAAGGAAGGAAAAGTAATTTATGTTATCAGGCCTGATGGAATGAGAAAAAAAGTTGTTGAGGCAAACATGGAAGCTATTTTGGAAGAGCTTGATGTCGGATTTAAACTTGACAGAAAATTGAAAGACGGAGATATTGTTCTCTTTAACAGACAGCCTTCGTTGCACAGGCTTTCAATGCTCGCACACAGAGCAAAAATTATGAAAGACAAGACATTCAGATTGAATTCAATTGTGTGCAAACCATACAATGCGGACTTTGATGGAGACGAAATGAACATGCATGTTCCGCAAACTCCTGAAGGAATTGCGGAAGCAACAGAACTAATGCTTGTTGAAAAACAAATTATTTCCCCAAGATACGGAGCCCCGGTAATAATTCTTGATGAAGACGGAGTTTCAGGATGCTTTATACTAACAATGAAGCAAACCGTGTTTGATAAGGATAAGGCGTTCCAGTTTTTCCAGTTAATGAATTTGCAGGAAATTCCAAAGCCGGATGTCGGAAAGGACAAATATTCAGGAAAACTAATTTTCTCGCAATTGTTGCCAAAAGATTTGAACATGGAGTACAAAACCAAATTGCATGACATAATCAAAAGAGAAGATCCAAACAACGCACTATTGAAAGACCCGTACAAGAATGATTTGATAGTTAAGATTGAGAAAGGCCAATTGAAAGCCGGAATAATTGATGCGGTCAGTCTTGGAGAAGGAAAAGGAAAACTTGTTGATGCACTTGCAAGGGATTATCCTCCTGCAGTAATAAGGGGTTTTTATGACAGTATTTCAAAAATAATCGGCGGTCTTATAACGGAAGTTGGAATGACAGTAAGCCTTGAGGAATACACTCCGAGCAGCAAGATACTCAGTTTGAGAGAAAAAGCCGTTGAGGAAATGAGAAAAGAAACCGATTCGTGGGTTAAAAAATTCGAGAAAGGACATCTCGATTTAATTCCGGGAAGAAATCAGGAAGAGAGCTTTGAAATTTACATGATGAGAACAGGGGCAGCTGCAAAAGAAAAATTGCAGAAGCAAATCATGAAAGAACTTGTTGATTCTGTAATGGTTGATGAACCTGAATTCAACAGCAATGTAATGATACTTTCAGGTTCAAGAGGAAACATCATCAATCTTGTAAACTTATCCGGAATGTGGGGACAGGCATCTGTAAGAGAGGGAAGGCCGAAGAGAGGATTCTCGAATAGATTGATCGCACTCAACAAAAGAAAGGATGTTGGAATAGATGCGGGGGGATTCATTTACCACAATTTCATGGAAGGAATGAGCTCTTATGAATACTTCTATCACACAATGGGTGGAAGACAGGGAGAAGTTGACACGGGAGTTTCAACAAAGGTTTCCGGTTATTTGTACAGAAGGCTGGCAAATTCTTTGAAGGATCTTGTTGTAAACAATGATGCAACTGTGAGAACGGCAAACAAGAATATTGTACAGTACAAGTACGGAGAAGACGGAGTCTTCCCGGAAAAAACATTTAAAGGAAAAAGCGTTTCTGTGAAAAGAGAGCTTGAAAAAATGAGAAGCAAGTGATGAAAAAATGTCCGCAAAAAAAACCGTGAAAAAGCACGTTGAAAAAAAACCGGCGAAAAAAACCGAGCCGAAAATACCTAAAGAAAAAAAGGCTAAAAAAATCGTTGAGGAGAAAAAGGAAGTTGAAAGGGTTTACATGAAAGGCGATCTTTTCTTCAAAGAGGGTTTGCCTGCAAAAATTTTTGAGGATTTTGAAAAAACAGTTTTAGAAATGAAGCTCAAGGACAAGGAAAAAGATAAGCTCATGGAGCAGATACTCAAACAATTTGAATTTGTAAAAGTTGAATCGGGAGAAGCCGTTGGAATTATCACCGCACAGAGCCTTGGAGAGCCGGGAACACAATTGACTTTGAGAACAAAGCACTATGCGGGTTCTGCGGAAGTTTCTGTCGGATCAGGAATACAAAGAGTGGAAGAAATAGTTGACGGCAGGTCAAAGGCAAAATATCCAACCATGACAATTTACATTGCGGATGAAAAACTAAGAAAAGATGAGAAAAAATTGGATTTGTATGCAAAAACGCTTATTGATGTGAGAATTGATGATGTGATTAAAGTTCACGAGGATCTTATCAAGGGAAAAGTTTCGATAATGATTGATAAGGAAGCCGTTGAATTGAGAAATGTGAATGTTGAGGAACTCATTGATAAAATAAATAAGCACATGAAAAAAGATGCAAAGCAGAAGGACAAATATTCAATGGATTTTACTTTCAAAAACGAATCATTCCTCAAAATCAGAAAAACATTAAACAAACTCAGAAACACACGTATTCAGGGGGTTAGGGGAATTGAAAAGGTTATTGTTACAAAAGAAAATAATGAGTCTGTCATCAAAACAAGGGGAACAAACCTCAAAACAATTGTGAAAATGGAGGAAATTGACGGAGCAAGAACAACAACAAATGACATAAAAGAAATTTCAAAAGTCCTTGGAATAGAAGCCGGAAGGGTTTCAATTGTGAACGAGCTCCAGGGTGTTCTGAGAGAAAATGGAATTTCAGTTGATATTAGACACATAATGCTTTTGGCGGATTCAATGACTTGGGATGGAGACATAAAGGGAATTGTGAGAACAGGAATCACAAGAGGAAAATCAAGTCCGTTTGCAAGAGCGGCATTTGAAGAAACCGTGAAACATTTATTGGAAGCAAGCTTCAAGGGGGAAGTAGAGCACTTAGAAGGCGTTGTAGAAAACATTATTGTGGGACAGCCGATTAAAGTGGGAACCGGAAGAGTAAGCCTTGTGGTAAAAAAATAGGAATTTGGGTGAAAGGTTATGGTTGATGTTGCAAAGGAAATCAGGCGTGTTGTGGACACGGGAAAGGTAGTTTTTGGCACAAAAAACTCGGAGAAAAGCCTTAAAAACGGTACAGGGAAGCTTATTATTATAGCAAATAATGCCCCAAAACTCTCCAAAGAGAAATTGGTTTCTTTGGCGGAAACAGGGGAAACTCCTTACTCTATCTTTGAAGGATCGGGCATAGAACTCGGAAGCGTTTGCGGAAAACCTTTCACTATCAGTTCAATGGTTGTTCTTGACAAGGGAAAAAGCAAGGTATTGGAAATAGTAAAGTGATCTGAACGTGAAACTTGATTTCGAACAAATACGCTTCATAAATGCATTGGATGAAATGACAAGGGCAACTGCAAAAGATTGCTTTATCCACGAAGGATCCATTGTTTTCTTGGTTCCTTCAAAGCACATGAGAAAAGCAATAGGAAAGAATGGAGTAACGATACAGAAAGTAAAAGAAAAACTCGGAAAACCAATAGAGCTTTTTGAGTATTATGAAAATCCGGAAGGTTTTTTCGAAAAAGCCTTTTACAAAGCGAGTGTTGAAAAAGTTGAAATAAGAAAAACAAACGACAGGACAATTGCATTTGTGAAAACAAAAAGTGATGATAAAAAAATTATTTTGAACAATTTGAGGAGACTTGATAAGATAAAAGAGCTTGCAAAAAGGAATTACAATATTGAAGAAGTTAGGATAAGGTGAAAGATTTGTTTACAAAAGTTTTGATTATGAATGAAGCTCGTGTGACCGAAGGTCGCACACCTCTGAACTCCCGGAACGCCGGGAGCACGTTGCACCGCACTTTGTGCGGGGCTAGTCCAACCGAAGGTTGGACACCTCTGAACGCGGAGGTGTCCGCATAATGGCAGAAGGAGAATTTGCGGGAAGCAGTTTGCAGAAAAAAAGGAAAAAGTGGCGCAGAAAAGACAGGAAGCACCAGAAAAAAATTAAAGCAAAAATGGGGAAAGCCAAAAGAGAAGATCTTTTGGAAGGGTCTCCGCAAGCGAAAGGAATTGTAATTGAAAAAAGAGGGGTAACGGCAAAGCAACCTAACTCCGGAATAAGAAAATGTGTAAGAGTACAGTTGATAAAAAACGGCAAGCAGGTTACGGCTTTGGCGCCAAAAGACGGTGCAATAAAATTTATCGATGAACATGATGAGGTTACAATAGAGGGAATCGGCGGAGCACAAGGCGGTCCAAAGGGAGATCTTTGGGGCGTTAAGTACAGGGTTACGCATGTAAACGGAATTGCACTTGAAATGCTTAGAAAAGGAAAGAAAGAGAAAGTTAAGAGATGATTTTTTATGGATAGAAAAAGCGATACAACAATGCTGGTTTTCGGAAAGTGGGATACAAGCGGGGTTCAAATCAAGGATCCGAGCCTTGCAAAATATGTTTCACTTGAATCAAAAAAAATTCCCCACACATTCGGAAAACAGACGAGAAAAAGATTTGCAAAAGGAAAACTTAGTATTGTGGAAAGATTGATCAACAAAATAATGAGATCCGGGCAAGGGAAAAGAAAACTTTCCGGAAAATACATTAGAGGCAGGGGAAGCTGCGGAAAAAAATTGCAGGCAATGCACATAGTTGAAAATGCGTTTGAGATCATTGAAAAGAAAACAAACAAGAATCCTATTCAGGTTCTTATTGACGGAATACAATTCGCAGGCCCAAGAGAAGATATTACAAGAATTAAGAGGGGCGGAGTTTCTTATTCTGTTTCCGTTGATGTTGCACCTTTAAAAAAAGTTGATGAATCTTTGAAAAATTTGGCTCTTGCTGCTTTTTCCGGTTCGTTCAACAAAAAAACAAGCGCATCAGAAGCCCTTGCGGCTGAATTGATTGCCGCATCAAACGAGGACAACGCAAGCTTCAGCGTCAAGAGAAGAGACGAAGTTGAAAGGATTGCAAAAGCATCCAGATAATGAGCTGATTGAATGAAAAATTATTTTACAACTACAATGAGCGAAGCTAGTGTGACCGAAGGTCGTGGCATCGAGCACCGCGAAGATGACACAGGTCTAACGGCGGACCTCTCCGCCGCGAGGTGTCGCTGAATGGCCAAAAAGGAAGATATTGTAAAGCTAGCGGAAAAGCTGATGAATACTAGAGAAAACATCAGAAACATGGGGATAGTTGCGCACATTGATCATGGAAAATCAACTCTTGCCGATTCACTTGTTGCTGCCTCAGGATTGATGAGCGAAGAGCTTGCCGGCCAACAAAGAGTAATGGATTATGAGGATCAGGAACAAGCTCGAGGAATAACAATTAACGCAGCAAACATTTCCCTTTCGCACACACTCGACGGAAAAGATTATTTGATCAATCTGATTGACACGCCCGGGCATGTTGATTTTGGGGGAGAGGTAATTCGAGCAATGAGAGCCGTTGATGGAGTTATTCTTGTTGTTGATGCGGTTGAAGGAGTAATGCCGCAAACCGAAACAGTTATCAGGCAGGCATTAAGGGAATACGTGAAACCGGTTCTTTTCATAAACAAAGTTGACAGGCTTATCAACGAATTACAATTATCAGAACAGCAGATGCAGGAAAGATTTGTGAAAACAATTACTCATGTTAATACTCTCATAAAAAAGAATGTTCCAAAAGAATTTGCGGAAGAATGGACGGTAAAAGTACAGGATGGTTCTGTTACATTTGGAAGCGCATACAACAAGTGGGCGGTTTCAGTTCCAAGGATGTCAAAAACAGGGGTTTCGTTCAAACAGGTTTACGAGTATTTGAAAAGCGGCAACCAAAAAGAGTTAGCGCAAAAAAGCAGGTTAACCGAAGCAATATTGGATATGGTTACAAGACACCTTCCAAATCCTGTGAAAGCGCAATCATACAGGATGGCGGTTATTTGGAAAGGGGAATCTGAATCAAACATTGGAATTGCAATGAAAACGTGCGACGAGAACGGTCCTTTCGCAATGATGGTTACGGATGTTAGTGTTGACAAACACTCCGGAGATATTGCAACCGGAAGAGTTTACTCGGGAAAAGTACAGAAAGGATTGAAAGTGAAACTTATCGGAAGTCATAAAGAAGTCCAGATACAAAAAATCGGTTTGTTCATGGGCGCGGATTTTGTCGAAGCCGTCATGGTTCCTGCAGGAAACATTGTTGCGCTTGTGGGATTGAAAGAAGTTTATGCGGGAGAGACAATCAGCACGGAAGCTGTGAAGGCATTTGAAAGTTTCATGAGCGAAGTCGAACCTGTTATTACAATTTCGATTGAGGCAAAAAACACGAAAGATCTTCCAAAACTTATTGAGGTTATAAGACAGCTGAGCAAAGAGGATCCGAATTTGAAGACCACAATAAATCAGGATACCGGAGAGCATCTTTTGAGTGGAATGGGAGAACTTCACTTGGAAATAAACCAATACAGAATTGAACAGCATCACAAAGTTCCTATTACAGTTTCACAACCGATTGTTGTTTACCACGAAACAATAAACAAAGAATCCCCGGTTCTTGAATCAAAGAGCCCGAACAAGCACAACAAGCTCAAATTGCACGCTGAAAAAATTCCCCAAGAACTCTTGGATAATCTTATCAAAAGCCACATTGACGGAAAAATAAAACCCAAAGATAAAGAAATGATCGCAAAATTCCAGGAAATGGGTTTTGAAAATGATTTCTCCAAAAAAATTTGGGCAGTGCACAATAATTGCATGCTAGCGGACATGACAAGGGGGATAGAGGCATTGCATGAAATTAGGGAACTTGTAATACAGGGTTTCAATGATACAATGGATGCCGGACCGCTTGCAAAGGAAAAATGCTTTGGAGTACTTATTGTAATAGAAGATGCAACATTGCATGAAGATGCAATCCATAGGGGGCCAGCACAAATGCTTCCAACAATGACAAGAGGTTGTTATGCGTGCATGCTTTCCGCGGATGCTGTTCTTTACGAACCAAAGCAAAGGTTAACAATTACAGTTCCGGAAGATTATTTAGGAGCGGTTTCTAAAGAACTTGGTTCTAGGAGAACACAAATATCCGAAATGCGCCAGGAAGGGGATTCATCTATTATAATTGGAAACGCCCCGGTAAAGGAACTAATCGGATTTTCCAGCACTATCAGGGGGGCAACACAAGGAAGGGCCTTGTGGACTGCTGAATATGCGGGCTATGAATTGCTTCCAAGGGAATTGCAAAAGAAAACCATTGAGGAAATAAGGAAGAGAAAGGGAATGGATCCCGAAGTCAAGCCTGCTGCATTCTTTTTGGATTAAAGTCTCTACAAATAAATTTTTATAATAATAAAAACACAAACTACTTGATGCTAGAAAGATTCCGCGGGATTCTGTGGAAAGTTGCTCCAATAAAAACTAAGCCAAAAGAAACAGGAATTCTTGTGCCTGTTCAATCAATTCGAGGATTAGGTCTTAAAAGCAAATCAAAGATATTTGTAACTAGAGATCAGGCTGCTTCAATTGAAGAGCTCATAGAAAGATTTGACGAGGACTTTCACAAGTCAGGATTATCCGGCTTTTCAAAGGATAAGTTGGGAAAGCTTGGAATGGCCGCTTCTGCGACCGCAAGCACTTCTCCATTTGTGCTAACAAAAATGACGAAAGAAGCCCTAAAACAAACACATGAAATAAATGCGCTGCTACGTAAGAAAGGTTTGCCGGTCATAAATATAATGGAAGATTATGAGCACGGAGAGAAAGAGCGCCTGGTACTTGTTGAAAAACAAGGTGATAGCTCTTTATTATCGCTGGCCGGAACAACTAAGGTCGGATTAGGTATAAAAGATGTGGAAGAATATTTGCGAGTTCTTGGAACGCTGAATTCTTTAGGAATTTCACACAATCACCCTCATTATGGAAATTTCTTTAAGCGCGGAACAAGAATAGGCGTATTTGATTTTTCAATGATAAAAAGAAGCCATAACCTCAAGTGGAATGACGTTAAAGAGGTTCATCTTTTCTTTTCTAATGATTACGAAGTTGCAATGCAAATGATAGCTAATTCTGCTTTAATTAACCAAAAAATTTCTAAAATCATAAAAAGAGGAAATGTTGGAATTCTGCTTAAAACCCTAGTCGAACCATTGCAATCCAGCCCAGAAACAAAGAGGAGACTCGTGGACAATTTATCATACCAATTCTATTCAATTATTCTGCCGGAAATAAATGAACTAAGTCGGCATTGAATCGATTTTCTTTAATTTTCACCAAGTCCGAATTTTTGCAAAAAGTAAATACTAATTCACTAGGTATTTTTCCCGTTTTCTTACTCGATTACTTCAACAACCATTTGTTTACCTTTCAAATAAAATTACTTTTTTTCCGGCAAATTTTACCCTAATTTTCAATTGCTCTATTGCGAAATAGTTATATATTAAAAGTAATTAATATATTCACAAAAAATTAGAGGAATATTTGTGGACAAACAACAGCAAACAATAGTGGGAATTTGCATTGCGGGAATACTCCTTGGATTGATTTTAATTGTTGTTTTTTTACAGCCAACACCGCAACAAATAGAAAATATTCCGCAAACAAATGAACAGGAAACAAACAATACACTTTGTTTGGAAAGCTGTTCTGCATGTGAATTTGATGAGGTTTGTGAAACTAACGGAATAAAAACATGCATTAATTCTAATTGTGAAACCACAATCAATGCATGCTCGCGAGAACTTCCATTGGAATGTTACATACAAGGGCAGTCTGATTCTGAAAGCATAACAGCAAAGGCAATCCGAGAAAATAATGTGGATGAATGCGATTCGCTTGGTGGAGCGGAAGCACAATTGTGTGCAAGCGAATTTTATTACAATAAATTTTTGGAAACAAAAGACGTTTCTTTTTGCGGAAAAATAATTGATTTTAATATCAAAATGAAATGTTTGAATTATGATGATGAACCGCAAGAGCAGGAACCACTTATTCCCACAGATCTTGGAAATCGAACCGTGCAAACATCGGGAAAAAAATTGGTTGAAAGTGGGAAGAATTTTGCAACCTATGAAATTTCAGGAGACCCTGATAATGATCCTTCAACAACCGCAATGGTTACGGAAGTTTATTTTGAACCGGAAGAAATTCGCTTTGCAACCCTGTCAGTTCCCGTTTCTACAGTAACTGGCATGTCACCAAACTATGGCAGCAATTCTTATGAATGGATTGACAATGTTCTGACAGGCAGGGCATACTGCCGAACCCTCCTTGGCTTTTGCGCGCCTGGCTGCGATTGCTCAATCGAGGGGGATGCACAAAGGACTTTTTCAAGCGATGAAACAACTGAAACAATTAATCTTCCAAACTGGCAATCGCAAAACTCAGTTGAGGTTGAGTTGGGCAGCGGCATGTGGGGAAATTTTGTGATATCCAGATTGATTTTCGGGCTGCTTAACTTTGAAACAGCGCCGTGGCATTCAAATACTTCAATTAACATAAAAAAATCCGGAACAGGATCTTTCTTTTCAACGGGTTTTCTAGGAACAGGAACCTGTTTTGAACCTGATGTAGAAAGCAGGTGCAATGCAATTGGAGGAACTGAAATCAGGCATCTAATGAGCGGTGTAACTCCGGGAACCGGATTGGTTTTGGATCCGGATCCAACAGGAAATGTGGATGTTACAATAAAACTAGACCACGAGGTTAGCGGAGATTCTTGGGGAGTTTTTGTGAATAGATCAGGCTATGTCTCGCCTAATCCAAGAGTGGTTGTGTACATTAATTGGAACAGGAACGATGATCCACCGACAATAACCGCGCAAGTTTGCTCTGTTACGGAAGGGGATGAAACAATAATTTCCTGTGCACCAACATTGCCAAATGACACTCAACTATTAAAGTGCATTACAACTTACTCCGACCCTGAAGGGGATAGAGCTGCGGAAGCATATTCTTGGGAGGCGAATGGAAGCGCGGTTCCGTTTGAAGAAAATCAAACCATAAGTTTAGGCGGTTTTACCAGAACTAATCCAAACACATTCAGATGCACTTTTACAGTAAACCCTTTAAGCCCTTCAACACAACCTGATGTGAGCGTTACTTCCTTACTCGCAACAGTGGACGCGGTTTCCAACAGCGGAGGCCTTGTTCTCCACATGCCGTTTGACACGGATTTCAGTGATTCTTCAACATTTAATAATAATGGAACACCGATGAACGGAGCAACAATAACAGAAACCGGAAAACTCTGCGGAGCGCTAGAGCTTGATGGAACAGATGACTTTGTTGAGGTTTTGGATTCGGGTTCGCTTGATATTGAGAATGAAATAACAATCGCCGCCTGGGTTAACACAGAGAATCTCAATGGAACAAGAATGATTGTATCAAAATATTTCCGACAAGGTTTCAGAGATAATTATGCAATGATGCTTGTATCAAGTAGTTTATTCGGAAGCTTGGAGAAAAATTGTTTTAGATGCCTGAGCGCTTGGTTCGGAACGGATAGAGATGTTCCTGCAAACACGTGGAAACATGTTGCATTAACGTATGATGGAGCTCAGGCAAAATTGTATGTGGATGGGCAACTAAAAGAAACATTGGATGAAACAGGTGCGATTGGAACAAATAACGAGCCATTGCATATTGGAGCGGAAAAAGAAACTAGCTTCAGAAACCCAAATCCGCCATTTCAAGATTTTTTCTCCGGAAAAATTGATGATTTGAGAATTTACAGCAGGGTGCTTTCACAATCAGAAATACAAGCGCTCACGCTTGAAACATGCAATGAACCGGAACCTGAAACACCAACATGTACAATAGAAAATGCGAATCCCGTAAACATTCCACTTGGCGGAACAACTGATGTTACGATTTCGCTTGAAAATTTTACAACACCTCCAAGTAATTTCGGAAGTCTTGCATGTGGAGATGGAGCAACTGCATCACGCATAAGCTGCACGCAAACCCAATGTACATTTAGATGCTCGAATTATAATTCCGCGGGAACATTTACAATCAACAATCTTTCCGGATTGACAAACGGATCTGAAACCGCGAACTGCAATGGTTCGGCAATTGTTAATGTTCAGGCGCCGATAAATACGGATTGTTCAGATAATGGCGGAACATGCAGGAACACTTGCCCTATTTCGGAAGAACGAGTACCGGCATTCACGTGCTCCAATCCTTCGCAAATTTGTTGCATTGATGTTTGCCCGGATTCTGTGGAAGTGAATGGTTCGTGCGGATGCGGAGGAGTAATAATAAACGATGGTTATTGTTGTGAAGGAATTCCTTCAAGCACGCAGTGCTCCGAGCCCACACAGAATAATTTGGTTGGAATTAATCTTGAAACGGATAAAAAAGAGTACGGAAACGAAAATGCCGCAATCACTGTTACGGTTGCAAAGAAAGCAATTGGATTTGGCGGAAATGCAGGGGTTGCATTGAAGGCAATAAGGGAAAAGGATTCAATGCAAATAACTCTTCCTGTTTCCTCAATGAATTTTAATTTTGCGCTAACCGATCCGGTTGGGGAAACAGAACAACAATTGTTCACATTGAACACCGGATCATTGCAATCCGGAGTTTACACTTTGACGGCTGAAATTACACAAACAATGCCGGAAAACGATACAATAAGGGCGGATAACATTGATTCGGAAACAATAATAATCAAACCAAGGGCAACGGTTGCCGCGCCCGAAATACACCCAATATTTGTAGTTTTGATTGTATTCGCTGTTTTGATGATCCTTAAAAGGAACTAATAGACGCTGGCGGATTAGGAAATCTTCTTACCTTTGCGGGTTTGAAAATCAATTGTTTCGCCAAGCAGCCATTTCCAAAGTGGCGTATATTGTATTTTGTATTTGCCCTCTTTCTGCGTTACCTCAAAATCTGAAGTTATTACTAGAAGATTTTTGCACCTCAGTTCCTCTGCAGCTTTTATGAGCGGTTTGAGCTCGCGCTCTTTAGTGGGCCCATTATTCAGATTATAGCACACTTGTATGAGTTGTTCTACTTTGGTTCCCTTCTTTACCACAAAATCCACTTCGTTGTGCTGGTGGTCTTTCCAGTAGTACACTTCAGTTCCGGGGTTTCTGGATTTTTTTCGCAGAAGCTCCACACAAACAATATTTTCATACAGCCTGCCGTCATTTTTTGAAATGTTGAAACTGACAAAGTTACAGAACCCGTGGTCAATGCAATAAACTTTTTTTGGCGCAATTATCTGCTGCTTCAACTTGTGGGAATACCTTTCAAGAACAGTAAGCAGATAAGCTTCCTGCAAATATTGGACATAGTTCTTTGTGGTGTGCTGGTCTTTAAGACCGACAATCTTTGTGAGTTTGGAATACGTGAATTCATTTGAAAAATTTGAAACAAGATAACCAGCAAGCTCCCGAAAGCTTTTCTCTTCTTTTATGTTATGCCTTTTAATGCAATCCTTAGTAACAATGTCGCCATAAATTTCTCTCACAATGTCAGAACCAAACACTCTGAATTCTGGCAATCCACTGCCTTCAACGTATTTTTCCAACTCACGCCTTGCAAATGCGATTTCCTCGGTAGAATAAACATTTTGTTTCAGGCCAGACGATTCCGTAAAAGAAAAAGGGAATATTGTAAAATCAAGGTGCCTGCCAGTCAAATGTGTTGCAAGTTCCCCGCTTAAGAGTTTTGAATCGCTCCCAGTCACAATAACTTTTTTCGTCCTGCGAAGTCTATTAGCAAAAAGCTCCCATCCATGTACCTGCTGTATCTCATCAAGAATTATGAACTCCACATCACCATAAAGCTCGTAAAACGCCTGGAGCACTTTGTCAAGGTCCTCGGTTTTCACGTTTATTAGGCGCTCATCAACAAAATTAATGTAAGCAGCCTTTTCTTTCAGGCTGTGCGCAAGCAAAAGCGAAAAAATGGACTTACCACTCCTGCGTACTCCAAGGATTACGAGAACATTAGGGGCTGAAAGATATTTTTTCGCAACGTCTATTCCTTCCCTGCCAACTATTTCTTCTTTTGCAAATTTATTCTCAATTTCCTTCCGCTGGCCCTCGATAATGCGCTTTAAAATATCTATTTCCATGTGAATAGTAACCACAGACATTATTAAAAAGCTTGTGGTTTAGAACTACACACATTTTATGCGTCGCAGTCAGGTGCTGACACTGAAAGAATTGAAAAAAATGGCTTCAAATAAAGGGGCTCCACAGGCAACCATAGAAAAAGATTACGCGCAAAGGATTCTATCGAAGACAAATGAAACGCAAATACAACGACCACCTCTACCACAGACGTAGCCTTATCGAAAGCGCATTCTCTGCAAACAAACGACGTAGCGGTAGCCACATCCTATCACGCACTGCCCGCACACAGCGGGCAGAAATATTCACCCGCTACATCACACACAACCTAAACTTAATCAAAAAAACAAAGACTTTCAACTAAACCAAAAGGAACTAAAGGTTTAAATAGCTGAAAAGATTTATTAGAAGGGAAACAAATGAGTTTGATAGAAAAAAATGCAGCAAGATTAATTATTGTCGGATTAATTCTTTTAACTTTAATCGGGCTAGCTAGCTCGCAATTTGGACCTAATTTTTTAAAACCAAATCCCGGACATACTTTTGATGAAATTGATGGAACAAGAATTTTCACTTCACAAGATGGAGATGCATACTTTTGGATACTTTCACCCCCAGGAAGATCTAATCTTGGCGGAGAATTAATCAGAACACCTACTGAATCAAATTATGCGGCCATTGGAATTTTCGACGCATTCAGCCAGAAATTTGTACAAATAGGACACCCAAATCAGGCCACAAGCGCATTTGACTTAAAAGTTTACGGAGATGTCTGTCTTTATGGTCCCAACGGTGCCGGTCCAGCAGACTGCAGAAATACTTGGTCGACAGGCGGAGCAAGCCAGTGGACGACAGATCCAAATGGTATCAATTACACAGACGGAAAAGTAGGAATAGGCACTCCAGCTATAACAAATGCAGTTTTATCTGTTAGGACAAACGAAGATGATGAAATAGCGATATATGGGCATAATCTCGCAACTACTGGTACTATGCCTGGAGGACAGTTTTTGTCACAGAATGGACCTGGAATACGTGTTGGTGCAAGTAACGTTGATCGACCTGCAATAGAACTACTACAAGGTGGAATAAAATTCAATGTGGTTACGGATGGGATAGAATTCGGTGATGGCACAATTCAAACCACTGCTGCGGTGGCAACAATAACAGATGATGACGAACCGCCTACTGTTACCAATACGTTTTATGATATAACGGTTCTGAACACATTGAGGATACCGATAATACGGGGTAGATTGGATACTGGATGCGTACCTGTTGCGGGTTGGGACACATCCACAGGCTGCGAAACTCTTGTTTCTGGCATAAGTACGAATCAGGCACGTATCATGACATGCCCTGACAATTATATGGCGATTAACGGCGGAGGAGAATGTATTGGAGATTCACATGTAAAACAGAGTTCTCCAAACAGTAGTAATAGGAAATGGAATTTTAGTTGTGCCGAAGATAGAGTAAATGGAGACACAGTTGCGTATAGAGATATAGTTCAATCAACAATTACATGTGTTAGAATACAAGATAGTACTCCTACAGTAGGCACAGTAACCGTCAGCTCAAATACGCAGATAGCAGACTACAGCCTGCCTAATGGAGGCTCAAAAACTGTTTCCACCACTTGTTCGGCTGGTGTAAGTGAGAGATGTGACTGTTTCAGCAATTACCTAAGAGCATTTGGGAATTTGACCGAGACATCAAATACAAGCACATGTACTTGCACCTACCAGATAGGCGCCTTGGTGAGCTGCGGTACTGGCGCGTTCCAAGTCTCCTGTCCATGGATAACAGCCGCTCAAACATGCGTCACTTAAACTTATTAATAATAAAAGTTTGCGGGTTTGAATGTCATGCACAAAAAAAATATTTTAATGCTTTTTCTGATTTTAACAATATTTTTAATTGGTTTTGCAACCGCGGAAACTTCAATTCGATGCCAAATAGGTGCTAGTGGAACGTTATTTGGGGTGAGCGCACCAAGCAATGCGCATGTAGCAATAAGCACGAGTGAATACGCTAACAAGGTAGGATGCACCGCAGATACCTCAGCACCTGCGTGTAGTGATCCTAGCTCTGCAATAGCACTAAAACTTTCAAGTGCAACAAACGCGCACGCTGAATCACCAAATCTAAGCAATTACACTCAAAACATTTGCATAAAAGCATCGGCAACAAACCAACAAACTTATTGTTATGCACTCAATGATTGTCCAAGCGACTTTATAGGATTGGTAAATCTTTATGGGGAAACAGGGCTAGTGAATGGGCAACTCACTGTAACCAATGCGCTTGTTGGAGCATACGCTGCCGGCGCACCACACATTTGTTGTGGATTGAGAGACTTAGACGATTCACCTGCTACAAGCTGTACAATAACGGCAAGCCCAACAACAATAGAAATAGGAGAAACATCAAGCATTGCAGTCACTTGTTCTAATGCATTAGGCACAACACAATGCCCAAGCGATTTGCAAATAGTTTCAACCGCCCCTGCAATAGCAACTTATGATTCAACCACTACCCAATTAACAGGAGTAAGCGCAGGAGACACAACAGCAAGAGCGACAAGCGTTTCAATTCCTGCAGTAACTTGTGTTTCGGGAACAGTAACGGTTACTGATACAATAAACAATTGTGTGATTGATGCACAAGCAACAGAAGCATGCATTTGCGGAACAGAAACTGCAAACCCGGGACAGTTCTGCTGTGCAACCGGAGTTTCTGATACTGCATGCACCACACCAACACCGAATTGTGTTGAAGGAGAAAATACAACCGGAGAAATTTGTTCATGCAATGGTACTCCGGTTCCGGATGGAGAATATTGTTGTAGCGGAGTTGCAAGCACAGTATCATGTGATCAGCTTTGTCCGCAAGGACAAATAACAACAACTTGTAGTTGTGAAAATCAAATCAGAAATTCTGGAGACGGTTACTGCTGCAGCGGAGTTTTCCAAACAACACAATGTACAAACTCCAGTCTGAACCATGTGAAAATCAGTGCTTTGAGACTTGAACAAACAGAGTTTTTCAAAGATTCGGAAGATCCGATTACATTTGCAATTGATGTGGAAAGAATTGACGACAGTGTAACAACAGGATATTTGGAGGCTTATTTGATACACAACATAAATCAAACCCAAACTCAGATTTTTGCGGATCCAACTAATGAATTGGAAGTTAGTTTTGTTGACGCAGAACCAATGACAATTCCCGTAAGTTTTCCAACAACATCGCTTGCAACTGGCAGTTATAGGCTTGTTGTTCACATAACATCAGAATTTGACAGAGATGGAGCTGGAAATATTGCAAATGATGAAGGGAAAGTTGATGATAATACAAAATCGGCAAGTATTCTAGTGAGAAGCGGTCCTGCCGGAGGCCCGGTAGCAGCTCCTGAAATACACCCGATATTTATAGTGTTCATACTCTTCGCGGTTTTAATGATCATTAAAAGGAACTGATATACGCTGAAGGGCGGCCGCTTGTTGAATAACTGAAAACATCGTAGTCGTTATATTTAAATATTAGTTGTTTAAAGACATAATAATGCTTGAATTGACCAATAAGCGTTTGGTTTCCATTTTGTGGATGCTCAAGAACAAAGATAAAACATGGAGCATTTCCGAATTGAGAAGGGCGGCTGCTGCAATGATCAACCAAGATGATATTGTTTACGCACAAAAAAAGCCATTTCCGATTATGGACTTGGGACTTACTTACAAGCCTACGCACACGTTTATCAAAGAGCTTGAGAAAAACGGGTTTGTGGCAAAAGATACCAAAACATCCGAGTATAGGGTTGCAAAAGCAGGTGATTTGGTGAAATTCATATCGCTTTCAAGGCCGTTTGCGGGATTCAAATCTATTAATTATCATAGTCCTGCGGAGTTTCAGGAAACTTTGAAAATTGTTAATGGCTCAAAATTGGATTATGCGTTTACGGTTTTTGCGGGAAGTGAATTGTACAGGCCGTACGTTAAGACAAGTCAGGTGCATGTATACATTTCGGAAAGTGATAAGCAAAAGTGGAGCGATTATTTGCTTTCGAAAAAATGCATGAAAGCGGAGAAAAGCGAAGCAAACCTTTTCCTCATACCGGTAAAAGAAAATTTTATTTTCAGGTTTGCAAAAAAAATAAAGGGTTTTTTGATTGCCGCTTCCCCTATATTGCTGGCAGACCTCCTGAGCTTTGGCGGTTTGGCGGAAGAGCAGGCGCAGTTTTTAATGGAAGAATGGCTGGACAATAGGCTGTGATGTGATGGAAAAACTGATGATAGAAAAATCCGATGAACTTCTTCATGAATTCTTCAGTACGTTGGATAAAAAGTATCATAGTAGCGTGGGTCTCATGGGCGGTTGGGCAGTTCATTATACTTTGAAGAATAAAGATACAATCCACATGGGTTCTAGAGATATTGATATTTTCTTTGACACCGCAAAAGTGAAGGCGAACATTATTGAGCAAAAGCTGGAAGAAATGGGTTTTCACAGACATTCGACTTTTAGATGGGTAAAAATATTCCATAGCGAAACTGAAAAACAACTCGGCATTGAAGAGAGCAAAAAGCACGCATTGCACAATCTTTCTTACATCTACTTTGACATTGCAACCCCGACAAAAATAAAACATTCAATGCCGGAACCATTGCTGAAAAAAGTTTTTGCAAAAGAAAAAGAATTCATAAAAATAAAGGACATTGAAGTAATGGTTCCTCCCCCAAAAATATTGGTTGAAATGAAGCTCAAATCAACTCCAAACAGGAATGACGCATTCAAGCGCACAAAAGACATTGCAGACCTTTATGCGCTCCTCAATACAAATAAAGAACTCTGGCTTATCAAAAACGGGGAAAGAATTAAAACAAAAGGTTTGAACAGCAAACTTGTTCAAAAATTCAGGGAAAAACTTGAAAGGTTCAAAACAGATGGCACGATTGCCGCATCGGCAACAATGCTCAACACAAGTGCCGGAAGGATTACAAGTGTTTTGGAAAAAATCTGATCCATGTGAATAAGGAGAACAAAGTTAGTATAATACAAAATAAGCATTCATCACATGGAAAAGCAGCAGAAGCCTATAAAATAACTAATGAAAAATTTGAACTGAGAACCCCAAATTTCCTTAATTTGGATAAATTCAAAAAACTCCTCAAGTAGTCTCTTTGATAAAAGCCCGAATAAACTTTCTAAACTCAGGGTCTTTCTTATACATCATATGTCCCTTCGCCAAAACCCGCTTAATATCAGCTATTTCCTTCTTGGAATAAACATCTTCTTTCTCAACGGTCTTCGAGTACATTCATAACCACTAATACTAATACGCGCGTTAAAACTATTTAAAAGTAACTTTAATCAAACCCATAGGGTTGTCCTGAATAATAAACTGAAATTGTATCAAGCTTAAAACTTCTTGACCGCTAAAAAAATATAAATTTATATGATATTAATGCCATATTAATATGGTGATAATATGCCTGTTGCAATAGTAAAACTCAACGACAAAACTAATAGAGTAATAAATGTGGTAAAGGCAAAGTATGGTTTGAAGGATAAGAGCGATGCCATAAACCGAATAGCCGAAGATTATGGGGATGAAATACTAGAACCTGAAATCAGGCCTGAGTACATTGAAAAACTTGCAAAGATAGGCAAAGAAAAATCCGTGAAAGTCAAGGATTTGGATTCTTATTTCGAAAAAATGCGGAAGGGCTGATTGCCTTGGCATATGCCCTTAAAGTTAAGCCGTATCTTGACAAACTTTTTAGGAAAATCGGCAAACGCGATCCGGAACAATTGAATGCAATTCAAAAGAAAATAAAGCAAATCATACACCCTTACCCCTTATATATCTAAGAGGTGATATATTTATTAGGTGATAAAATGGCTAAAGAAAAGCAAACACAGATTCAGGTTCTCCATTACCCTACTTTGAAGACAGTGATGGCTATTGAAGAGGCGGTAAAGAACTCCAATTTTGCAGTAAGTAGGAACAAGATTCTTGGCAAGCTTGAAACAAAAGTAATGCGCTCAACACTTAATGTTGCACTCAATTACCTTGAAAAAAGAGGCATGATCCTTGAGACACGAAAGGGCTTTATCTGGACATTTAACCCAAACAGGAAACTGGCAAAAGCAGAGGCTGATGGACTGGAAGTGTAAAAATGGTTCAAAAGAAGGTAAGCATAACGCTTCTTGACGAGGCAAAAGAAGAATATCTTATGCTTCAGGAAACTGCAAGAGCTGAAAAAGGAAAAGGAATCGAATCCTCGTTCAACCAGACACTGCTTAAATCTATAGACTCGAAGATAGAACTTCTTAAGGCGAACTATGACTATGGAGTGCAGATTCCAAGAAAACTAATACCGACAGAATATATCCGCAAATATGGAATAACAAACCTTTGGAAAGTAAATTTGTCTGGCTATTGGCGCATGATTTATACGCTTAGGCAGCTACAGAGGGATTTTGAAGAAGTGGAAATAATTTCAATATTGCTTGATGTTTTGGACATTGTTGACCATAAAAAATACGACAAAATTTTTGGCTACAAAAAGAAGTAGTGCGCTAGCTTCTGAATTTGGTTTCCGGAGAATCCTAGCAGCACGCCATATTCTCTTTATTGTGGTTTTGGCGTTTGTTTTCCTGCTTATAGCAAACTGGATAAGTAATTCTGTTTATTTGTTGCAGTTTGCTATCCGGCAGACCTCAATTAATACTGAAAGCTTGCGCGGTCTGCCATAGAAGAGGAGATTGATTTTTAAATCTTTTTAATGAGTACTATTTAGCCTTAAATTGAAGGGAGAAATATGGATTGGAGCCCGTTTTTTGGCTTTTATTGATGTTTGATTTTTTTTGGAGGAATTTTGAATGGCAGCTAAACCGCATATAAATTTGGTCTTTATAGGACACGTTGACCATGGTAAGTCAACAACAGTCGGAAGACTTCTTTATGATACAGGAGCACTCCCTGAACAAGAATATAGAAAACTTCAGCAGGAAGCTGAATCTAAAGGAAAAGGAACTTTTGCATTTGCTTACGCAATGGACAACCTCAAAGAAGAAAGAGAAAGAGGTGTTACAATTGATGTTGCATACAAAAAGTTTACCGCACAAAAAAATTCTTTCACTATCATAGATGCCCCGGGACACAGGGACTTTGTTAAGAACATGATTACGGGAACAAGCCAGGCTGATGCCGGTGTTCTTGTAGTTGCATGCAAAGAAGGCCCACAACCGCAAACCAAGGAACACGCTTTCCTTGCACAGGTTATGGGATTAAAACAATTGATTGTTGCAATCAACAAAATGGATGAAGTCGGTTACCAAGAAGCAAAGTACAATGAAGTAAGAGACACAATGAAAAAAATGGTTCTTGGAATCGGTTACAAAGAAGACCAGATTAAGTTTGTTCCAATCTCCGCTTGGGAAGGAGAAAACATTGCAAAGGCAACGGGAAAAATGCCTTGGTACAAGGGAGCAACTCTTGTAGGAACTTTGGATGAATTGAAGGCACCTAATTTGCCGACTGATAAACCATTGAGATTGCCTATACAAGATGTTTACAACATTAAAGGTGTTGGAACCGTTCCTGTTGGAAGAGTTGAAACCGGAATTATAAAACCCGGCGACAAAATTGTTGTAATGCCATCAGGAAAACAGGGAGAAGTTAAGACTGTTGAAGCACATCACGAACAACTCTCACAAGCGGGTCCCGGAGACAATGTTGGTTTCAATGTCAGAGGCCTTGAGAAAAAGGATATTGCAAGAGGAGATGTTGTGGGGCATGTTACAAACCCGCCTACAGTTGCAAAAGAATTCATTGCACAAATTGTTGTTCTGTCACATCCAACGGCAATTCCGGTTGGTTATACTCCGGTTTTCCACATGCACACCGCCCAATTGAGCTGTACTATTACGGAAATCCAAAAAAAACTTGATCCTAAAACAGGTGCAACCAAGGAAGAGAATCCTAAATTCTTGAAAACAGGAGACGCGGCAATTGTAAAAATTACGCCGTTGAAACCTGTTTGCGTGGAAGAATACAAGAAATTCCCGCAGCTTGGCAGATTTGCAATTAGAGACATGGGACAGACAGTTGCGGCAGGAGTAATCCTGAGCGTAACACCAAAGTAAGCGTTAAAAACGCTTACCCCTAATTATTTTTTTCTGATTATTATGCAAACGGCAAGGTTAAAACTTAGTTCACCGGATTTCTCGGTTTTGAAGGAAATAACCGAACGAATACAGGATGTTGCCAAAAGAACAGGAGCAAAACATTCCGGAACAATTCCTTTGCCCACAAAAAAACTTGTTGTTCCAACACGAAAAGGCCCTTGCGGCGGCGGAACAGAAACTTATGAAAAGTGGCAAATGAGAATCCACAAAAGAATAATTGACATTCAATCTGATGAAACAACTCTTCGAAGAATAATGAGAGTTGAGATTCCTGAAAATGTCAGAATGGAAATACAATTCAAAGAAAACAGATAATACTACATAACTAATTTTTTTTAAATCAAAAAAACTATTACTAATTAGCTAATAAAATTTTAGAAAAACAAACATTTAAATATTTCAAAATGTAAATGTATTACATGGGCACTATCACAATCAATGTGGGCGATGAATCGGAGGCAAAATTCAGGAAGGCCGCAAAGGCGGTTTTTGGAACAAAAAAGGGCAGCCTCGGAAAGGCCGCAAGTGAGGCATTTGAAGAGTGGTCGAATAGGGAAATACAAGGAAATGCGGCAAAAATGCTCGATCTTTTGGAAAAGGGATTTAAAATGGGCAAAGTCAAATATCGTTCCAGGGATGAACTGCATGAAAGATGAATTTTTCGTGGATACGAATATCCTTGTTTATGCCTTTGACGAATCCGAACCTGCAAAAAGAAAAACGGCAAAGCGGATTGTTGAGGAAGCCACAAGCGGAAAGGTAAAAGGGGTTGTTTCGAATCAGGTTTTGGGAGAACTTTATAATGCGCTAACAAGAAAGATCGAAAAACCGATTGATACGCGTTATGCACAGATAATTGTAAACGGCATCCTGGATTCGAAAAACTGGGGGAAAGTTGATTATAAATCAATAACCGTGAGCAAAGCAATAGAAACATCAATAAATGAGAAAAAGCCTTTTTGGGATTCTGTCCTAATTGAAACAATGCTCGAAAATAAAATTTACACTTTAATAACCGAAAATACGGCGGATTTCAGTAACCCAAAAATAAAAATCGTGAACCCTTTCAAAGAGCAAAAAACCTGACTTGTACCCGAGTATTTTTGTTTAAATCACTTTCTTACAATAATTCTTTCTTATGAAAAAGTTCATCAAAAATTACGCCTTGAACCCCGATAAAAATACGCTTGAACAATTCAAACATTGTTATGAACAAACTTTTGTGGAAAAAGCCGCTTTGATGCCGGACGCACATTCCGGGTATGTTGCTCCGATTGGTTCTGTTCTTGTTACAAAGGATTTTGTTGTTCCTTCTTGGGTTGGGTTTGATATTGGATGCGGGATGACCGCCGCGAAAATTAAGGGAAAAGAAATTCTTGAAAAAATTCGCGCGAACGAAGAACAAATTTATAGTGCGGTTAGAAAAAAAATTCCAATGGGAAAAGGAAAAACAAATAATGCAAATGATATAACTCCTGAAACAAAAAAAGAATTCAAAGAACTTATTGAAAAATTCAAAAAGGGATCTCACAATAAAGGCGTCCTCCAGTTTTTGGAGACAACCGCAATAAAGCATCTTGGATCACTGGGGCATGGGAATCATTTTGTTGAAATTGGTTATTCGGATAAAAATGATGCATGGATTGTTGTCCACTCGGGTTCAAGGGGGGTTGGATTTAAGGTTGCAACAAATTATATGAAAAAGAGTGCGGGAAGGGAAAAAGAATTTGAACAAACATTTCCGATTCATAAAGACAGTGATGTTGGAAAAGAGTATTTGAACGTGCTTGATTTTGGATTGAGTTTTGCTTTGTTGAATAGAATGGAAATGATCCGCAAAACAATTATTGCGTTAGAGGATGTTCTCAAAGAAAAAATTGAGTGGGAATTGTGGGTTAATAAAAACCACAATCACGCGGTTGAGGAAAACGGTTTGTTTATTCACAGAAAAGGTGCAACTCCGGCAAAGAAAAACGAGAGAGGAGTTATTCCCGCAAATATGCGCGATGGCTCTTTTTTGGTTGAAGGAAAAGGAAACAAGGATTTTTTGGAGAGTTCTTCTCACGGAGCAGGGAGAACAATGAGCAGGACAGACGCAAAGGAAAAGTACTCTATGAAGGAATTTGAGGAAAGCATGAAAGGAATTCGCGGAACAATAGAAAAAGGAACTTTGGATGAGGTTCCTATGGCGTACAAGAATATTTTTGATGTGATGGAAGCGCAGAAAGAATCAGTGAAAGTTGTGGAACATATAAAACCTATAATTAATTGGAAAGGTAGCAACTAAAACACAAATAACTCATTCCCGTTAATAAAGTAACATTTATATATGTGTTGAGCAGCATCTATTACAGAGGCTCTGAGGCCTTGGGGGCTTAAACTCATGAAAAACCTTATAGCAATTTTACTAGGATTAGTCTTTTTCAGCACAAGCGCATTGGCTGCAAGCTATTATTTTTCATATCAAAACGATAATTTTGGAATTTCTTATCACAAATACGAACCTTATGAACACAGCAGATATACATCATATTACGTTGATTCCTATACTCAGGGACAATACTTTTACGCTCCGGTAACAACCGTCCATTATGATTCAATAAGAAGTGACGGTTATTGGACTTTCGCGCCGGATTATGGATATTCAAATTACAATTATTATTATCCTTCATACGGAAACGCGTACTACGATAATTACAACTATAATTCAGGATATAATTCAAGATATGCGTACAATGAACCTTCATGGTTGAGGTGATTCAAGTGAAGCACACAATTTTTTCTTTCATAATTGTACCGATTCTTTTCCTGCTTTTTGTGCAGAGCGCCAGCGCGATGTATTATTTCGGCGGATCAAACGAAAATTATTACTTTGAAGTTTATTCAAAAGGAACTTACAATTACGCTGCTCAACCTTACACTTACTATTATTCAGATCACTATTATTTTGATTATCCTTTCAGATATTACGCGAAGGGAACGTATTACTATCAGGACAAGGGATGGTATGACTTTTCCCCGAACTATTATTTGTATCCGGGAAATTCTGCTTACTACAATTACCACAGCCCGGACTATTATTATTACAACTATAATTGGAATTACTATCCGAATTGGATGACGGTTTACGCGCCGAATGTTTACGGATCATATTATTATCCGCCTTCATATTTTTACGGAACACCAACTCTTACAGGACAACATTATCAACCTGAACAGGTTTCGCTTTGCTCAGATGCTTCAATTGCAACATCAAGCATTAGCTTGAATGCAGGTGAAACAAGAAGGGTTACTTTCTTTGTTGATAATTCGTTTGCAAAAGATTTGAGAGTAAATAATGTGAACATTTATGTAAATTCTTTCGATGCACAAGCTTTGAATGTACAATTTGATAAAACAGTAAATGCTTTTTCAAGCGGAAAAATTACATTTGATGTTAGCGCAAAAGAAAATGCAAACACTCAAAGTGTTTCTGCTTCTGTAAAAGTTAACGGAACATTTAGCGACGGAGTTTTCTGCTCAGGAAATGGAATTGAAAACAGTTTCAGTATTAATGTACAGGGAAAACCAGTGCAAATGCAAAGAACACCTGATTCGCTTTACGCAGGAGTTTATTACAATCCAAGCGGAAGTACTTCCCAAATTGTTCCTAGGAACACTGTTCCACAGCAGGAATGGAATGATGTAACAATTACAAGAAGCGCGGAAATCGAACAAGTAAATCTTGCACAACAGAATTTGCAGCAAACTCAGAACTACCAAACCCAAAATTACAATACTGTTCAAACTTATTACGGAGAAGCACAGCTCGCCGAAACAAGCTGCAATGGACTTAGCTTGAACGAAGAAAATGTTGCGGTTGATGCGGAAAGTTCTAAAGTTGTTTATTTTGCTTTCAAAAATTTCGGAAAAGGGGATTTCCAAATTGATTCAATAGAATCAGTTGAATCAAACGGTTTCTTTGGAATAGAAGCTTTAAGAGAAAATCCGTACATTTTTTCAGGTCAAACAAGCGCAATCAAAGTAAAAGTTCTTGGAGGAACAACTGAAACAGATGCTTCAGGATCTGCATATGTAAGAGTTAATGGACATTTCAATTCAGGATTGAATTGTACAATTTTGAGTGATAATTTTTTCGTGCGCGTTAATGGCTCGAGCCCAAATTTTGTTGAAAAAGTTTCAATCTCAAATCCGGGCAAAGTTGAATTAAATAACGGTTCGGGTTTTGTAGAATTCCAAGTTGATAATGCAACGAATAGAGATATTGTTGTTAGTGTTAGATCTGACAATGCAATGGTGTCTCCTAAAAAGTTCAGCATTAATGCAATGAGCATCAGCGAGAAAGTTGTTGCAATTAACGGCCTTGAAGGAGAAGGAATTGTTTACTTTGATATTGATGAAGAACCCGGATTCTTGGAAAAATTCACAAGAATCGAGGAAAAGGAAATGAATGTTCCTTTTCAACCGAATAATTCTGTTCAGGTTCCAATTCAACCAAGCCCCCCGCAAGTTGCACCTCCCCAAGGACTTGGCGGGTTTTTGAACACAGGATTCGGGGTTTTGGGAGACGGAGCACTGCTTTTAGGAGTTATTGTGCTCATAATAATTGTTGTTCTGATGGCTATCCCAAGGAATTAAACTTAATTAAAATTTGAAAATTGTATTGCCATTTTTGAAAGATAATTCACGCACACTGTCAAGAACACCGATTCTTCCCAAAAGTGGCGGAATGTTTTTAGGAGTCCATAACACAATTATTTCTTTTTTTAACTTACCTAATTCAATAGTTACAGGATAATAAAAGGCTCCGGTAGTTTGACCGCAAGCGCATTCATAGGTAGTTGGAACTGCAACTTTTTTCTCTATTATTTCGGTTATCAGCACATTAACCTGTTCCGCATTACTACCATCCAAATCTCTCCATCTTTTTGATATTTCTGCAGGCGCAATCTTAGAAAAATTAATTCCTAATGCATGACCAATACTTTGCGGAATTGTGCAAAAATCTGCCCCTGAATCTACAATACAATTAATTTGAATTTTTTGGACAGCAATAGAAAAAACAGGCGCAGCCACAGGGACAGGAAAACCACCAGCACTAAAACTTTTGAAAGGCAGTTCTATTTCCAAAAAACTCACCTGCCTTATAAAATTAGAACTTGATTTTTTTGAGGTATTTTGGCAATAAAAAATTGTTCTTCGCCTGATTTTCTTTTGGCTTGAGCCAATGCTTTGTTTATGTTGGAGTTACTGGCAATAATTTTCTTATTTCTAATGGCAACCCATTTCCCGGAATAACGGCTGAAATCTTTTTTTATAAAGAATTT
The DNA here is from genome assembly GCA_035655435.1 of archaeon. GTDB lineage: Archaea > Iainarchaeota > Iainarchaeia > Iainarchaeales > Iainarchaeaceae > UBA493. The sequence continues at coordinate 59,627 of DASRUN010000066.1, forward strand.
TGAATCCTGTGCAACCATGCTTTACCCCGTTCCAATAGAAGTTTGCGCCATTGTTCTTAAGAAAGGTTTTGTAGTATTTAAGATTAACCTGATTTTTAAATGTGAAAAATATGTGACGAATTAGAAAATAGTCCAAACCCAGTCAAATAGCTTTATAAAGGTTTTTAGAGCAGAATACTAAGTTGATGCACACTGTATCGCAAGTAAAATTCTTGGGATATTAATGCACGAAAGCTCTTATTTTAGCTTTTAAAGCATTCACAGTTCTTCCCCCGAAGGACTATGGTGTGTGTTGCTTGATTTCAAATTGGTTATCTTAAATGGCTGGTGGACACAAACCTCGATCAGGAAGCTTAGCTTTCTATCCGAGAGTCAGAGCTAAAAGGCATTTCGCCGCTTTCACTACTTATCCAACTATAAAGGCGGAAACAGCAAAACCAATGAATTTTTTCGGTTACAAAGCAGGAATGGTTCAGGTTTTCGGAAAAAACGCACACCAAAAAAGCATTACATTCGGCCAGGAAACAGCAATTCCGGCAACTATTATTGAGTGTCCTCCAATAAAAATAATCGGAGCAAGGGTTTACGGAAAAGCGGCTTACGGAATACGCGCGCTTGGAGAAGCAACCGTTGAAAAACCAAGCAAGAATTTGAGGAGAAAAATAAGCGCTTTCAAAAAAATGGGAAATAAGAAAAAAGAAAAAAAATATTCTACTTTTGAAGAACTTCAAAAATTAAGGGCAAAAGCATTGAAAGTTGTTTTGCTCGCGGAAGGCCAACCTGAGGAAACAGGAATGGGAAAGAAAAAACCCGATCTCACTGAAATTAATCTTACCGGAAATGTTGACCAACAGTTTGCTTTTGCAAAAGAAAAATTCGGAAAAGACCTTAAAGCTGAAGAGGTTTTCAAAGCAACTGATTTTGTTGATGTTAAAGCGGTTGATAAAGGAAAAGGATATCAAGGACCGGTGAAAAGATTCGGAATCAAAATCCAAAGGCCAAAAGCTAAACATCACAGAGTTGTTGGAGCAATAAGCCCTTGGCACCCGCCGCTTGTAATGTGGACTGTTCCACGAGCGGGACAAATGGGCTATCAAACCAGAACAGAATTAAACAAAAGAATTCTTGGAGTTGAAAGCAATTCAAAACCAATTGCACCTGCAGGCGGATTTTCAAATTACGGTGTTGTGAAAAATGATTATATTGTATTGGCAGGATCGGTTCCCGGCGCTGTAAAAAGACCTGTTTCAATGAGATTCCCGGTTAGAAAAATAAAAGATACTCATGCAAAGTACACTGATCTTGTATTCCCTTTTGCAACTGAAACAAATGAAAAAGAAACAAAGAAAGAAGAAACAAAGCACGCAAAAGCTGAAAAGAAAGAGGAAGCAAAGCATTCGGAAAAGAAAGCTGAAAAAAACGTGAAAGAAGAATCTCATTCTAAAGGTGAAAGCAAATGAAAGCAACGATTATTGGTTTGGATGGAAAAAAAGGAAATTCAATTGAATTGCCTAAACAATTTTCCGAAAAAGTTGATAAAGGACTCATCAAAAGAGCTGTGCAGGCAATTCAAAGTGCCAGCGTACAAAATAGTTTTCCTACTCCGCACGCGGGAAGATTCAATACTGCTGTTTATGTTGGTATGAGACACAAGCCACAGCAACACAGAACAATTAACATTGGACACGCAAGGAAACCAAGATTGAAAAACAGACGCTCGCTTATCTCGGGACAGGTTGCAAGTATTCCGGCAACAGTCGGCGGACCAAAAGCACATCCTCCTAAAGCCGATAAAGAGTGGGAAGAAAAAATTAACAAAAAAGAAAAACAAAAAGCAACAAATTCCGCAATCGCGGCAACCGCATTTATAGAATTGGCAAAAGCAAGGGGCCATGTTTTTGATCACAAACTTGGTTTTCCGCTTGTTGTTGAAGGAAAATTAGAGAACCTTGTAAAAACAAAGGATGTCAAAAAAGCTTTCGAAGCAATCGGCGTTTGGAGCGATGTGGAAAAGGCAGCCGAAAAAAAAATGAATAGAGCGGGAAAAGGCAAAAAAAGGGGAAGGATTTACAAGAAAAGGAAAAGTGTTTTGATTGTCGCAAGCAGCACGGAAAAAGTTTACAAAGCTGCAAGAAATCTCGAGGGAGTTGACATTATCAGCGTGAAAGATTTGAACGCGGATGTTCTTGCTCCCGGAGCGGAAGCAGGAAGATTAACACTTTGGTCCGAGAAAGCCCTTGTGGAAATGGGTTCTGAAAAAAAGGGGAAAGTAATAGTAAAAGCTTAGGGTGAAAAATTATGGTTGACAAAAAAGATGCAAAAGCTTCGGTAAAAAAAACCGAACCTGTTAAAGCTGATAAAAAAGTTGAGGTAAAAAAAGAACCATTGAAACAGGAGAAAAAAGAAGAGAAGCAGGAGCAGAAGAAAACAAAAAAAACTTTGGCGGAAATAGAATCGGAAATGCACGCGCTTCACATGATAAAATTCCCGCTTATAACTGAAAAAGCAGTTGGAATGATTGATTCGCAAAACAAGCTTACATTTATTGTGGACAGGAACGCAACAAAGCATTCCGTTAAAAAATCTGTGGAAGATGCTTACAAAGTGAAGGTAAAAAAAGTGAACATTATCAAGGACATGAAAGCCAGAAAAAAAGCAATTGTAACAATTGACAAAAAATTCAAAGCAGATGACATTGCAACAAAACTGGGAGTGATATGATGATTATGAAAATTGTGAAAAGTAATGGGATGTGTTTGTAATGCCAAAGCGACTAAAGACACAAAGAAGGGGTGCTGGAAGCCCGGTTTACAGTGCATCAAAAAACGGAACAGGTGTTTCACAGTATGTTAATTACGACGACATGAGAACACAAATAATGAGAGGAGAGGTTATTGAATTGTTGAATGATTCAGCCAGAACTGGAGTCCTCGCAAAAATAGTTTTTGACAACGGCAGCGAGCAGATAGCAATTGCTCCTGAAGGAATGTTTGTGGGGCAAAGAGTTGAATACGGAACAGGTGCGGAACTTTCAATCGGAAATGTTAAACCTATTAAGGATTGTGTTGAAGGTTGCCCGGTTTTTAACATTGAAAAAACTCCTGGAGACGGAGGAAGCTTGGTTAGAACCTCAGGATCTTATGCTTTGATTGTTACAAAAGATGCAAAAAAAGTTTTTGTCAAAATGCCTTCAGGAAAAACAATGGAATTGAACCCTGATGCAAGAGCCACAATCGGAAATGCCGGTTCTGGCGGAAGAGGAGACAAACCTTTTGTTAAGGCAGGAAAAAGATATTGGGCGAAAAAGGCAAGGCACCAAAAGTATCCAATAGTTAGGGGAATTGCAATGAACGCTTTATCACATCCTTTCGGTGGAGCAAACCATCACCCGGGAAAATCAAAGTCAACTGGAAGAAGAGCCGCTCCCGGAAGAAAGGTTGGAGATATTGCATCATCGAGAACCGGAAGGAGAAAGAAGAATTAAGGGAGAAAATGTTGGAGTGTTTTTGAATGATAAAAAAAGAATTTAGTTTCAGGGGAAAAGAGATCGAGGAACTCGAAGCAATGAGCATTGAACAGTTTGCAAAGCTCTGCACTTCAAGAGCTAGAAAAACTCTTCTGAAAGGTTTTGATAAAAAATTCTTGGGAAAAGTAATGAAAGCCAAGGAACAGGCCAAGGCGGGAAAATATCCTAAGCCCGTGAAAACACATCATAGAGATTGTATTATTATTCCGGCAATGGTTGGGGTTCCTGTGGGGATTTATAATGGACAAGAGTTTGCAACGGTTGAGATAAAAGAAAAAATGTTGGGCCATTATTTGGGAGAATTTGCATTGACAAGGAAGAGATTACAACACGGAAAAGCTGGAATCGGAGCTACAAGAAGCTCTACAGCCATAACTGCAAGAGGATGATGAAATGGTTAAGAAAGAATATCAGGTTCAGAGGACAAGGGCTTCGAAGACAGCTAGCGCTATGATGAGAAACAAACCTGTCTCTCTTAAATACAGCCTTGAAATCATCAGCAACATAAAGGGAAAGAGAGTTGACAAATCGCTTGCGTTCCTGCAGAGAATACTCAATCATGAAGAATTTTTGCCTTTGAGAAGGTACAACAAGAAAATCGGGCACAAGAAAGGAGATTCAAAAATGTTTTCAAAAATCGGAAGATATCCGGAAAGATGTGTAAAAGCAGTTATGGATTTGCTTGAATCGGTAAAAGCAAATGCAGATTACAAGGGATTGGATTCTGATAATCTTTTGATTATACACATGTTCGCTTCACAGGGTTTCCACAAAATTTCCAATCAATCACAAGGAAGAATTGCGGGAAAGAGAAGAAAGAGAAAAGCAACCCACTTGGAAATAATAGTTCAGGAGGCGAGATAATGCTTGAAAAACATTTTGTAAAACAGGCTCTTAACAAACTCAAACTTGACACTTATTTAACAAAAGAACTTGATAGGGCGGGTTTCACAAAATCAGAAATAGTGAAAACGCCGCTTGTAACAAGAATTGTTGTTAATGTAACAAGACCCGGATTGGCAATTGGAAAAAGCGGAGCAAACATCCAACAGTTAACCGAAACAATCGAAAAAAGATTCGGCATTGACAACCCGCAAATTGAAATAAAAGAAATCGAAAAGCCTGAACTTGATGCAAAGGCTGTTGCAAATAAAATCAAGGCACTTGTTGAAAGAGGTTTCTCATGGAGAAGCGTTGTTTTCAAAGCGGTTCAGGAAATACAGGCTTCCGGAGCACAGGGACTTGAAATAATTCTCAGCGGAAAAATAACAGGAAAAGCCGGAAGAAAAAGAAGCCAGAGAATAGCTCACGGTTATATGAAAAAAGTCGGAGAACAGGCAAAACTTGTTGATTACGGACAAGCCGCCGCTTATCCAAAAGTCGGGGCAATCGGAATCAAGGTAAAAATTGTAAGGCCTGAAACCGTGTTCCCGGACAAGGAAAAAATGAAGGATTATATTAAAGCAAAAGAGGAAGGAAGAGCTTCCGAAGCAAAGAAAGAAGCAGTTGTTGAAACTGTGGTGGAAGAAAAAGTTGAAGTGAAAGAAGAAACTGTTCCGGAAACTAAAGTGGAAACAAAAACCGAAGCCGCGAAAATTGTGAATAAAGAAAAAGGCGAAAAGCCGAAGCACGAGAAAAAAGAAATAAAGAAAGAGGAAACAAAACACGTGGAAAAAAAAGAAGCTCATGTTGAAAAAGTAAAACAGGAAAGTGAAGAGTGAATTTTATGGGTAAAAAAAAGCTTGCGGTTTTGAGGGACACATCAATTCCCGATATGGAAGAAAAAATCGTGGAATTGAGAGGAATTCTTTCAAAGGAAAGAGCCGTGATTTCTTCTGGAACACGCGCGGAAAAACCTTCAAAAATCAGCAACACTAGAAAGCAAATCGCAAGACTTTTGACGCTCATCAATGAAAAGAAATTAGGGGTGAAGAAATAAGGATGGTTGAAATTGATAAAATTACCGGGCTTCCAAAAGACCTTCTTGATTTTGGGGATATAACAAAGGAAACCCAAAAAATCAGGGTGAAAGAAGTTTCAAGGAGATTCGGAAAGTTTGTCACAGTTGTCGCGGGATTTGAGGAGGATAATGAGGCAAAGAGACTTGGCAAGGAAATGAAAAAAAAGTTCGCATGCGGCGGAACCGTAAAGGGAAAAGAAATCACTTTGCAGGGAAAACACAGCAAAAAAGTCAAGGAACTTTTGCTCAAAGACGGATACAAGGGGGATCAGATCGATGCTTAAAACTGAACATTACTGCATTACGCCTGGAAATATCATGGCACACGAGCTCATAGGCTTGGATGTAAAGGTTTTGCGGAGCACCGATCAAAGCAGGAAAGGAATAATGGGAAAAGTTGTTGATGAAACAAAAAATGTTATTATAATTGAAACCAATGGGATTGAAAAAAAAATACCAAAAAATGAATCGGAGTTTGAGTTTATGATTGGAAAAGAAAAAGCAGTTGTTTCAGGAAAAAAAATATTATACACACCTGAACAGCGAGCTAAAGTACTATGGAGGAATGCGCAATGACAAAAGAACACAAAAAAGAAAACGCGGAAAAAAATAAGGCAACAAGCAAGTTCAGCGTGCGCGGTGCAATACTCACCGGAATGGTTGTTAGCGCAAAGGCCCCAAAAACAGTTACTGTTGAAAGAAGATTTACAAAGTACATTCCGAAATACGAAAGGTACAAAAAATCAAAGTCAAAAATTAAAGCGCATAATCCTGAGGAAATCAATGCAAAAGAAGGGGATGTTGTTACAATTGGTGAAACAAGAAAGCTCAGTAAAACAAAGAGCTTTGTTGTATTGAACATTTTGAAAAGAGGCGAACAATAATGAAGGCAATAACGGCAAAAGGAGTCAGAAGCATTAACTTCGGAACAAACTGTGTTTGTGCCGATAACTCCGGAGCAAAGGAAGTGAGGATAATTTCCGTTTACAAGTACAAGGGAAGAAAAAGAACAATTGCAAAAGGCGCTATAGCGGATATGGTGAATGTTGTTGTTAAGAAGGGAAAACCGGAGATAAGAAAAAAAGTTGAAAA
>DASRUN010000067.1:0-15765 GCA_035655435.1 archaeon
TACAAGTACGTTACAGAAGCCCAACAAAAACATTGGACAAAAAAAGAAGCGCCATCAAATCCACAGACAACCCTGCTACAGTTCAGCTGAAAAGGACTCGGTGGGCTTTAGCCCACCGTAGTTCAAGAGGGTAAGGTTCAGCAGGTGCAGCCTTTTTTGCAAAACGTTTTCTGAAAAATTCTCTAAGATTTGGAAATCTACCCATCTAAGAATTAGCCAAAAGGCTGTATTTATTAATATCTATATTAAAATTAGAAAAATAAAATATTGAGTTGTTTCTCAGGTTTTTTGTGCAATGAACGCACCGATTATTCCAAATATGAAACCAATAATCGGGCTTAAAAGTAGTCCTAAGATATAGCCAATAATAGCAAACAGCATCACAGTTTCTGTTGATACGCCGATTTGTGTGCTAACTGCTTCCCAAGGAATAACTCCTGTAATGGTAAAAATAATATTTCCAATAATAGTGGCTATCATAGAAAAAAATGATGCTACAGCGCCTGTAAGAGCTCCGTTGATAAGATCGAACTTGAATGCTTTCACTGCATTATAACCCGCAAATCCAAGAATCACAAATTGAATTGGAAGTGAAATAATTCCAAGGTTCAAACCAACAAAGCCCAGTACCGCAACAACAGAGGTTAAGCCAATAAGTAAAAGTGCTGGAATTTTTGCTGCTTCGATTATCTTTTTGAAATCCATGTATAATCTATTTCCACAAAGGTTTTAAATTTCAATTTAATTCGCATTCAGAACATAACCTGCTTCTGTTGAAACAAGCGAACCGAAAATAACCACGTTTTCATTTTCAAAATTCAAATTACATTCGTTTCCGGAAATCTGGAGAGTTAATTCAGGGTTTTCAATATCATGCATTATTCCGCCGCAAGAATTACAACACGGATCTTCTTCAGAGCAAAATTTGAGAGTACAAGCAACGGGATCGCTTACAATTCCCTGAACCTGAATATTTTCTTCATCCAAATAATTCTCCGGATTTTCAACTGCTTCACTAACCTGCAAAAAACCAGGGTTTATTGTGCTCGCCGGTATAAGTGTTTCTATCTTTGAAATTATTTCCCTTATCTCTTCGGAAATCTCATCCGGGCACTCAAGACCAATTCCAATGAGTTCATTTTCTTTTCCGTTCAAAGAAATTTTGATGTTCTTGCTTGGCGCATCCGCAACACACTGCATTATTTCCCCTTCTTCAAAAAAATTTGTTGTTTCAATGAAATCAATAAGCGCATCAACTTCACTTTGTGTTAATTGTTCTTCACGGAAAGAAACAACACCTGTTGCCCAATTAGTTGTTTCAATTGTAACCCTTCCATCCGCGTAAATGCCGGTAACAGTCTCGTTTGCAAATTCAGGAATAGTGAAACCCGGAACATCAGTCTTCACTATAATAGGCTCTTCATATTCATTTTCAACTGTTTCCCCAGGGCACTTTTGGAATTCGCAGAAAGGAGCTTCTCTTCCCACAGCGCTTCCGTCAGGGCAGACTTTTGCGTCCTCAGTGCATGCAATCGGTTCCATTTTTGCAAATCCTAGTTCTATAAGTTTTTCCGCATCACTTGAATTTGCAAGAACCGCTATCTGATCTCCGCGCGGGCAAGAACAAGCCAAACAAACAACTTCACTCACTTGTCTACTTTTTACCTCAGAAACAATAATTCCTTTTTCTTCCTCAAGCCAAGCGGTAATCCTATCGTTTTCCGTTGCAAACAATTTCAAAGTCCCCCATGACTCCCAAGCATTTCCGCCGCATTGAACCGGTTCAATTGAAAACCACTCTGTTCTGCCAGTGTTTTGTTCTGATTTTGATATAATTATTTTAGCCTCTTTTTTTTCAAGGTCAATTGAAACCAATTCAAATGTATACAAGGAAAAATTTTGTTTCGGATTTGTTTTCTCGGAAAGTTGAATGCTAAATTCCGGATTATTCAAACTTGTTCCGTCTTCCGGAATTATTCTTATTCCAAGTTCTCCTTCCCACACACAGGCCATTCCTTCTTCGCATCTTGAATTGAAAAAAGAACCCACCAAAAATTTTATTCCACTATTATCAGAATAAATTTCTCCTTCATGAACCGAAAGAGTTTCTCCGAGCGCAAAGATTTTTTCATTCGGGTTATTTTGTTTCACAACAATTACTGCAGAATCAACTTCAATTGATTTCAATTCAATAGTATAATTTCCAATGTCCGCTTTCGGTCTTGTTGTTTCCCCCAAAATTACTTCCGTGAATTTTCCGCTTGGACTTGAACCGTCAACAGAAAATCCGACAGTCAAAGTTACTCCTAATTCCCCTTCCCAAATGCACTGTACATCCGCCGGACATCTTGAATCATTAAAACTAACTACATTAACAAAAACGTCATTTTCTTCATTAAAATAATTAGTATTTTCTTTTACCGAAAATTCTTTTCCAAGTTCAAAAGAAACTACGTTGGCTTGAGTGCACCCAAGCAAAAGCATGCTCAACACTAAAATAATTCCTAGTTTCATGCAAATAATTGTGCATTGCTTGTCTTTTAAAGGCTTTTCCTAAAACTTAGGCGTTCTGCTTGACATACTTTTTCATTACAATTCGCGTGGCAAAAATACTTGTTGCATAAGCTGCTATTGCGCCCAAAGCTATTACACCCCAATCAAAGAGTGAAAGCGGCACAATTCCAAAGCATTCTGTTGGAAAGGCGCATTGTTCTCCAAAAAAATCAAGGTTCAAAGCAAACTCAGCCGGCCAATAAATAAGCGAAAATTGCAAAAAGAGTGAAACCCCCAATGCAAGAACAAGCCACTTGTTAGAGAAAAAACCCAATTCCTCTTGCTCGCGAATAACAACAATCCTCACAAATTCATAAACAATAAGCGAAGTGAAAACCATTGTCTGCGCCAATGCAAGGCTTTTTTCTAAATAAAAGAAAAAAATTCCGGAAACAATTATTGTGAGAATGCCAGCTATTATGAGCATGATAATTCCCAATGGTTTGTTTATGATTTCTTCATTGTTTTTCCTTGGCTTTTCGCGCATTATTTCCGGCTTCGGAGGATCTGCTCCAAGAGCAATAGCAGCAGCTCCATCCGTGAGAATATTAATCCAGAGTAATTGCAATGGAAGCAGTGCAACAACGGTTTGCGTGGCGGAAACATTTTGCGCGGAAGCAATGAAAAGAACTGAAATCGTTGAAACAAATATTATAAGTACCTCGGCAAGATTGCTTGTGAGCAAATAATTCACAAACTTTTGTATATTCTCAAAAACTGTTCTCCCGTATCTTATAGCTTCAATAATCGTCGCAAAATTATCATCCAAAAGCACTATATCTGAGGCTTCTTTTGCCACATCTGTTCCTCTAATTCCCATTGCAATTCCCACATCCGCAAGCTTCAATGCGGGAGCATCATTAACCCCATCTCCCGTCATTGCAACAGTATGGCCGCTATCACGCAAAGCCTTCATAATTGCAAATTTTTGCTCCGGGCTCACTCTTGCAAAAATGCTAGCTTCTTCCACTAATTTTTTCAATTCCTGTTCGGAAAGCTGTTCAAGTTCGGTTGCATTCACAACCCTTCCCTTAAAACCAACTTTTTCTCCCACTGCTTTTGCGGTTGCGGCATTATCTCCCGTGAGCATTATAACTCGGATTCCCGCATTCCTCGCTGTTTCAAGTGCTTGCTTTACTTCCTCACGAGGAGGATCCATCATTCCCTGCAAACCCAAAAAAACCATTTCCTTCTCCTCGTTTCCTTCTCCTTCAATTTCCTTTTGTGCAAAAGCCAGAACTCTAAGTGCCTTTGAAGCCATCGCATTATTTTTTTGCAGAATTTTTTCTTTTTCTTCCTTTGAAAACTTTTTTGTTTTTCCATTCACAAAAATTTGTGAACACGCTTCCACAATCACTTCCGGCGCGCCCTTAGAATAAGCGATTTTTTTTCCGCCGAAATCATAAACAGTTGTCATTCTTTTTCTTGCGGAAGTAAAAGGAAAATCTTTCACGCGGTTCATTCCTTCAAGCGTCATGCCTGCTTTCAGCGCGGAAACCGTGAGTGCAATTTCCGTTGGGTCTCCAATGAATTTCAATTCATTATTTTTTTCCATTATTGTATCGTTGCACGCAAAACCGCAAAGCAGAACAGGTTCAATTTCCTTTGCATTTGTTTCTTTTCCGTTTTTCAAAAACTTTCCCTCAATTTTTCTTCCCGTTCCTGTAACATCGTAAAAATTTCCGTCAAAATAAACACTTTGCACAGTCATAGAATTTTCCGTTATCGTTCCTGTTTTGTCCGTGCAAATTGTATCAACACTTCCAAGCGTTTCCACAATGGGAAGTCGTCTCACAAGGCTCTTTTTCTGCAGCATTTTCTGTGTGGCTATTGCAAGCGAAACCGTTACAACAACAGGAAGTCCCTCCGGAATTGCCGCAACCGCAAGGCTGATTGAAGAAATAATAACATCAATTACCTCCGCTTTTTGCACCAAAAAAAGCGTTATTGCAACAAAAATGATTATCGCAATTATTCCCCAACTGATTTTTTTGCTCAAAGCCTCTATTTCTTTATGGAAACGGGTTTTTTCCTCGTGAATGCTTTCCAATTCGCGCGCAATTTTCCCAACCTCAGTTCCTTTCCCGGTTTCAACAACAACACACTTTCCCCTGCCCCTTATAACACTTGTATTCATGAAAACCATATTTGTTCGCTCGGCAAGCGTAACACCACTATTAAGCTCTTTCAACTGCTTCGAAGCCCCGGCGCTTTCTCCTGTTAGAATTGATTCATCAATCCTGAGTTCGTTTGCATCAATTAGGCGTGCATCCGCCGCAATTTTGATTCCCTCGCTTAAATGCAGCACATCTCCGGGAACAATGTTTTCGGCATCAATTTCCACCAAGGAACCTTCTCTATACACAAGTGCTTTCGGCGCACCCATTTTTTTGAGCGCTTCAATTCCCTTTTCCGCGCTGTAATTCTGCCAAAAACCAATTATTCCGTTCAAGATTACAATTGCGATTATGAGAACTCCGTCTATTCCTCGTTCGAAAAAAACAGAGAAAATTGCCGCTGCAATAAGCATCAAAACAAGCGGGCTGGTAAATTGTTCAATAAAAATTTGGAAAATCGGTATTTTGTACTCTGATCTGATTACATTTTTCCCGTATTCTTCTATTCTTTTTTTTGCTTCCTCGTTTCCCAAACCGGTTTCGTGTGTGGAAAATCTTTCCAAAATTTCTTTTGCCGTTGAAGCATGCCAATCAACCATTAGGATCGCTAAAATAAAGAAGATTGTTTTTTTTAATACAAAGCTTTTGCCGAAAATTGCTTCGTGTGCCGGAACTTAATATTAAAAATAATTTGATCCAATTTCTGTATGTGAAAACATCCAAGTCCAAAAATGCAATTCCTGAATCCGGAGTACACAAAGAATACTACAGCGATGGAACACTGTCTTCTTCCATAAAATACAAAGATTTTTACAAACAGCTTGCTGAGCTCTGAAGTCATTATTCCACTTCCGATAATGCTCGGAGCATTTAAATATAACTTCGCATATAATAAAATATAATGAGGTGTTAATATGAAAGTTATAACTATGATAAAAAAGGTCGGAGGATCATTGATGGTTAGGCTTCCCACCGATACGGTAAAGGCCAAAGGATTGCGTGAAGGGGAAATGGTGGAAATTGATGTAGAGAAGTTGCGCGGCGGCGGTTTTGGCATTTTCAGGGGCATGAAGCCTTTTACACAAGAAGACGAGTTGGAGTCGCATGACTAAATATGTGTTGGATTCCTATGCCTGGGTAGAATATTTTATAGCCAGTGAAAAAGGCAGGAAAGTCAAAGAAATATTAGAAGCACGAAACAACGAAATTCATACTTCAGTCATAACAATTGCCGAAGTGTGCGGCAAGGCAAAAAAAGAAAATGCCGATGTTGAAGAAGCCTACAGACAAATGCTGCTTATTTCAAAAATCGAATCGATAACTCCGGAAATTGCAAAAGAGGCAAGTTCTTTAAGACACGAAATGAGAAAAAAAGAAGAAAACTTCGGTCTTGCCGACGCCATAATCCTTGTTACCGCAAAAACAATAGGGGCAAAAGTCCTCACCGGGGACAGGCACTTCAAAGGAATAAAAGAAGCACAAATGCTGTGAATAAATTACTCTGTCGGATTCCGAAGAATTGCCACAAAAGTGTTGTAGAAAAACCATCTTTTACCTTACAAAATAGATGTTCTTAAATTCAGGAAAAACAATAATTTGTTATGCAAAAAATTCTGTTTGCCTTAATTATCATAACTTTTTTTCTTTTCGGTTGCGTTTCCGATCCTCAAGTTGACAATCCTGCAAATGCAAACGATTTTGAGTTTACTTACTCTTTTGGTGTATTCAGCGATAATCTTTTTGACACTGAAACCAACAGTTACACAAAAGACATGGTTTGCGAAGAAGACATTCAATACACTTTAGAGTTAAGCGAACAGGAAAAACAGACAATTCTCAAAAAGATAATTGAAAATAACCTGCTTTTCGGCAAATCGGATTTTACAGAAAATTGTGGCGCTCTTGGGGATTGCATGAATGTAGATCCACAATCAGGAAACGATCTTAAACTCAAAATAGATGGAGTGGAAAAAAACTTTACTTATAGAAACAATTATTACAATTCAAACGATCCGGAACTGAAAAAATATTTAGAGGTAACCGAATTAATAGAACAAATAATTCGGGAAAAAGAAACCCAAGCTAACATTCCTCAACCAACATGTGGGTATATGTAAACCATAAAAAAATAAATAGCATCAGCCTACTATACCATGTAATGGCAAAAATAATACAAGGAAAAACTTTAACCGAGTGGGTGGTTCATTTTGCAAAAAAGAGAAAAGATGCAAAAGAAATCACAGTAATATTAAAAAGTAGGGGATTTGAAACTAACCCGCATAGTGTAGGTACGATAATATCCCAAGCAAAGTTAGGTGGCGTTCCCCTTCCTGGAACAAAGGAGAAACGGGTAACTATGGACCAGGCAATCAGACTTGGAACAATAGCGGCAGAAATTAGAAGGATTATTTTACGCAACCCTGATTCAACATATGATGAAGTTTTTGCAATTGCGAGAAAAAATAGAATAAGGATACATATAGGAACAATAAAGGCGGCAAGGCAAGAGATGGTGCGTTATGGTCTTGTTCCTGAGTATGTTAGAGAAAGCTCAAAACAACCATTAGAACTTACAGATTTTCAGCAAAAAAAATTTGATGAAAAAGCAGCTTTGATTCAACGTTCTATTGATGATGCAGGAAGACGACTTCCCGGACATTTGCGGGATGATTTTGGTGCATCCGCAAGAATTGTTGCTGTGCGGGCTGTGCAAAAATACGATCCAAAAAAAGGAAATCTGGATAATTATTTGGGGAGATCAATTCGCACTCATGTCATGAAATTTTTATCCGACACTACTAGAGTTGAATCAGGTGTTCCAAGAAGCAGAATAGCAATATGTCTAAGGGCAGAAAAAATAGCTTGGGAACTTATAGCAGGAGGCGAAAGTAAAAACATGGCATTTGAAAAAGGAATCCGACGAGCTGTTAGAGAATATAAAGCAAAGAAACCCAACTCCAAGATAACTTCAAAGGGTGTGCAGCAAGACATGCTTGCAATAAGAGCGGCAAGAAATCAACCGCCTGTTCATTTACTTAGAGGAGAGTCGGGGCGCTATAAAGAAATGCCAGGCTTGAGGAGACAAAGACGGATAAAATAAAAAAGAACAATTCAAAACAATTAAATTTTGATAGCAACTAACTCAGTTCAATCCCTCTGCCTCAATAACAATGTATATATTTCTTCTACTGCTTTTAGTTCTAAATGGCGGATAAAAGAGTTGCAAACGCGAGAAAAGCCTATGAAAAAGGCGATCTTGATGCAACAAAAAAAGCTCATTATCACGATGCGTTTGATGAACATCAAAGCCATGCGGGTCATGGGGAATATGTTGGAGACATGGTTTACGGAGCTTTAGATGGAATTGTAACAACTTTTGCTGTTGTTGCAGGCGCGGCAGGAGCAGGATTGGGACCGGGAATTGTAATCGTTCTCGGAATGGCAAATCTCATTGCTGACGGTCTCTCAATGGCGGTTGGAAATTATCTTTCAATGAAATCGGATTCTGATTTTTACAAAAAAGAAAAAGAGAGAGAAGAGTGGGAAGTTGATCATTATCCTGATGGGGAAAGAGAAGAGATAAGACAGATTTACAAAAAAAAGGGATTTGCCGGAAAGAACCTTGAAACACTTGTTGAATTGATAACCTCAAAGAAAACCGTTTGGGTTGACACAATGATGACGGATGAATTAGGATTAATTCCTTCAAATAAAAGCCCCGTGAAAGCGGGTTTGTACACTTACTTTGCATTTTTGACTGCGGGGTTCATTCCGTTGGTTGCGTTTGTGATTTCAGTGTTTATACCCTTAGGGGAAAACATTTTCCCACTCGCTTTTGTTCTTACTTTTGCAACAATTTTTGCAGTAGGCTCGCTACGCTCATTAGTAATTTCCAAGCACTGGTTAAGTGCCGGGCTTGAAATGCTTTTGATCGGCGGCCTAACTGCAATTGTTTCTTTTTTAATCGGTTCTTTCCTCGGTTCGCTCGTGCTCTAGGGTTACGCATACCCGTACTCCGCCTGGAGCCTCCTTAATTTGAATGCATAACTCTCGGCTTTCTCCTTCCTCAATTCCCTTAACATTTGTTCCATTTTCTCATCACTCATTCTAAATCACCTCTAGAACAGAATGATTTTTTCATGAAGAAGTAGTTTTCGGAGCAGGGTTCAGTGCCGGTGCGGACGCGGAAACCTCCGCGTTCAGAGGTGTCCTATCTTCGCTTTGTGCTCGATAGGTCATACTTTGTATTGTCTAATTTGCAAAAATTCAAAATTTGTTACTGTTTAAACCACTCAATGATCTGCTTTTCCAATTGGTTGCCGGACAACATCATTGTTCCGTGGCCGGCGTTGCGCAAACCAATGAATTCTGAATTTGCAATCAGCGTGTCAAGATTTTTTGAAGAACCAAATGAATATGCATCTTCATCACTCGCAACAATAAGAACTTCAGCCCCTGTAATTTTCGCGGAATCCTGGGTTGTTATCCCCTTATACTCCAATCCCGGGGAAAGAAGCACGATTTTTTTTATTGATGGTTCTTCCGCGGAAAAATTCAATGCAGTATTAGCTCCAATAGAAGCTCCAACCACATATTTCAATTTGAAACCGTTTTGTTCCAAAAATCTTTTTGCTGCAAACGCATCAATAACCATATCCCGGAAATCCTGGTCGCTAAAAGAATCCCACCTTCTTTTTACTCCATTCTGATCCAAACTTTCTCCATGGCCTCGTAGATCAATTGCGAGCGTTGTGTAATTTGCATCATTTAATTTCTGCGCGAAATGATCGTAAGCCGATTTGTTGCTGTTCAGAATGTGCATCATTAGAACTGCATCTTTTTCTTTTTTTGAAAAATTTCCTGAAATTTTAAATCCATCTTCTGTTGTAAAAGTTACTTTCTCCACTTGAATCACTTCTCCCTCAGTTTCGTTTTCCTCAAACTCATTCTCTTCTGCAATCAAATTTTCTCTCTGCACGCAACCGCTTGCAATTAATATTATTAATAAAAGTAATAATAAAGGTTTATTTTGAGCCATATTTCCTTTCAACCTCTTTTAATTTCGCATCCGTTTTCTTTTCCGATTCAAGCCTTTCCAAACCAACCTCGCGGTAATCAACATACTTCATCCATTCAACAAGTCGTGGCTGCACTTTTTTCACTTCTTCGAGCATTTTCAAAACAATTCTCCTGTAATCCGGGTGCCCATGAATTGTTGAGCGCAACTCAACAAGATGATACAATTCGCGCAAATTCAAATAATTGCTCCAGCGAATTCTGTAAGCAAAAGGAACAACATACGGTGCTTCTTTTTTGTGATCTTTGTAAATTGTATTGTATGCGTGCTCTGCACTTTTCATTTGTTCAGTGAAATCGCGAACAAAACCAATTTCTTCCGCTTCAATAGGAAGATCAAACCCGTGTTTTACAGTTAAATCCTGTCGCTGTTGTGTGAGCACTCTATGGCGATGCAAATCCCTATAAGAAGCATAATTGCAAAGAAGATCAAATTCGTAATAAGCATGCTCGAAACCACGATTTGGTTTGTGCCTTCTGTTTTCTCTTCTCTGCTGATAAGTATTAATTACCTGTTTCCTTTCCGCTTCGCTCATTTTCCTCACTTTATTTTTCACTTGAGTAAAACTCAAATTCGTGAAAGGATAAAGTGCAGCAGCAACAACCTTTTCCTCCGCATCCTTATCATAATGCGTGAGAACAACCTCTTCTTTCGATTCAGGTTCTTCTTTAAAAGTTTTATCGGCAAGCTTTTGCATATCTTTTCTTGTTTCGCGCAAAAAATTAATTGTAGGATCTCCATACTTTCCGGTTGCGCGCTTCACAAATGAAGGCATTACCTTCATCAATTCTGTGTGCATTTCTTTTCCAAGATACTGCGATTCGGCAAATTCCTGCGAATGCATTTTTGTAATCAAATATTCAAAGCTTCTTCCGTTTCCGAACATTCCAACATTAGTTGTTGTAGCAGCTGGAAGCAAACCGCGGAGAATATCGCAAGCTTTTGCTTTAATGCTGGAATTATACGCGCGATCGCTCGCATCCTCTTTCGGAAATTTTTCCTGCAAATATTTTTTTGTTTCGGGAAGCCATTTTGCGTAGGAATCAAAAAGCGAATCACAAGTGTTTATGTATAAGTCAGCGTGTTTTGATTCCATCAAAGTTGATTCTTTTACATATCTGTATGCGCCGTCTACTTTCTCATCGTAATAAACATATCTTGTGCTTTTTTCCAATGGGGAAATTCCAATGCGCGAATCCTCTAATAACTTTGAAGCAATATTGGAAACGTTCTCGCATGCTATATGTCCTCCTCCTAATTCAGCAACCGAATCATCTCCATAGCCAACCAAAACACGATCATAGAATTCTTCAGCCTTTTGGGTTGCAATTATTTGATCTTCTCCCATTGCTTCGGAATGAGCAACAATTTCATTGAACCCTGTTTTCTCATCATTGATAAATTCATCCAATAGAAGCCTGCGAATACTTTTCGAGCTTCTGCTGTAACGTGAAAATAAAGCGCCCTTCACAACTTCCGGCAAATTGGTTAAAACAAAAACATCCTTTTCAAGGTTTGAAAAAAACGGCTTCAAAGTGGTTTTTTCTTCTTCGCTGAATTCCTGCTTTTCGCTCATAATTCAAATAGAATTATATCGGTTTTAAATTGAACGGTGAACGCAACTTTATTTAACCTCAAAAACATGAGTTGTTAATGCAATCCAAGCGTCCAACTCACGGAGGGTATTCTGCTCCGGAACCACCTAAAAATCCTCTTAATTTTAAACAAGCTCACGACAAAAAAGGTCGTCCTCTGGAAGCATTTGATCTTTCCGAAAAAGCGGAAGAACTCCTGCGTGAAGTTACAGATCCAAAAAGAATTGTAAGAAATCCGCGACTTTTTGATGCAGCAAAAGTCCGTGCGGAAAATTATGCGTCCTATGTGGAAAAAAAAGTTTCGCGCAACAACGAGTACATAGACTATTGGCTTGGAAGAAAAATCGGGGATTTTATTCCTGACAAAAAAAGAGAAACAATACAAAAGCTTTACAAATGTGCGGAAATTAACGCAAGTCTTTTGAGAGAGATGCGCAAAAGAATAGCATTTATGGAAAAACTTTTTTCAGAGGATGTTTTTGGGGGCGAAGAATACATGTATAGATTAAAATTTCGTATGAGTGCCCTTGAAAAAATTGCGAAAGCTTGCCATAAAGAATTGAAACAGCAATTCCCGCGAAAATAATTTTTTTTATTCGCACAAAATTATTGTGGCATCAACTACAACTTGCAAAGTCCCTGTTCTTTGCACTGTCAAAGTAAACGAAGTCGAAACGCTCTCGTTCAAATTTGCAAATTCAAGCGGTTCGATGTTGGAAATCGTGTCACCCAAAGGGCCGTGTTGTGTTCCGGCATTTATTGAAACAGTGTAATCTTGATCTGCGTGTTGTCTTGGTCTGAGAATAACTGAACCGACAATTGCATCATTTGGAATTTCAATAGGTTGGGTTGTAATATTCTCGCCCGCATTGAGTAGAATAATTTCCCTGTTAATTTCAAATCCTCCTTCCGGGCACCCTTGAACAGCGTTTTGGTAATCGCTTAGAACATCCACATTGCTGCGCACGGTCCTTGTTCCGGTATCGGCGGTGCTCAAAACAAGCAAAATCAAAATTATTCCAACCAATGCAGCCCAACCTATTAGGATCAGGTATTCAAGACTTCCTTGTGCCTTTTCCATTTCCATCACTTTTTTTCAGAACCTTTCCTTTTGCGAGCACAAAGCCTATTCCTCCAATTATTAGCAAAACCAATATGATGAGTGCAATCAATTCAATGTTCAAGCCTTCGCCCTCGGAAGGAATAACATTATCTTCTTCGCCGCCAGTGATTTCCGTACCATTGTCTGAACCGCCTGAATCATTTTCGCCGCCCAAAGTATTATCAATAATAATATTACTCCCGGAATCCGTTGTTCCGACCATAATAGTATACTCGTGAATATCAAAGTTCAATGTTTTATCCGCATTTGAAAGAACAACCGTAGCCTTATAAGTTCCCTCTTCGCTTGGAACCCAGCTTGTGTTAAAATCAATTATATGTGTTCTTGTCGGATCCAATAATCCCGTTGATTCCTCAGCAAAGAACACAAGTTCATCTCCTTTGAAAATGCTCAGGCTAATTTTGAATGCAGATAATCTCGGGAAACCATGGGAAAGTTTTATAGTAGGTTGTGCAGCGCTTCCAATTTTTAGTGTTCCGAAATCAAGTTCCCTTGTCAATGCCTTGTAACCTTCACTTCCCGTTGCTCCTCCTCCGCCTGCGCCCCCTCCTGTGCCTCCATCTCCTCCTGTGCCTCCATCTCCGCCGGAACCACCATCTCCTCCACTGCCTCCACCACTATCTCCAGTTCCTCCGCCGGTTCCGCCACCGCAGTCAGCCGGACAGACAACAGCATCCTCTGCTCCCTCACAAATCGTATCCCCACATCTTGGCGTATGAATATCACATGTTGCTATTGGAGTATTAACGCAAGCAACCGCACACACTCCCCCTGCGGTAAAGCATGAATCGGTTGTACATTCATTATTATCATTGCATTGTGCGGCTGTTGCACAAGCAAGTTGCGCTATATGTGTTCCGGAACAACAGTAACCGCTTGAAGGGAAAGTGTTTCCGCATTGGCATTGTGATGTTATCAAAACGCCTTGCTGGCATTGGGGTACGTTAACAACATGATCACAGCTTGCGTTGCATGTTCCCGCATTCAAACAAATGTCCGTTGTTGCCGGATTATTATCATTGCAATTCGCATTTGTTGTACATGCAATAGGCCCAGTGCATGTTGAAAAACTTGTTGTAGGATCCCCCATTCCTACATTTATTTGGATTGTTGCCGCGCTTGAATCGGATGCAAGAATATTTATAATCGATATTGATGATGAACCCGTTGCATTAACCCTGAACCTAATTGTTGCAAGCGTTGCATTTGCACCGGTGTTGATGTTGCCGCCAACAATTCGTGTGCATGCAATGTTGGAAACTGTGCCGCCCTGAATAACCCAGGAACTGCTGTCGGTGCAGAACTGCGCCTGGTTTGGAGCCGAGGGTTTTCCCAAAATATTTGAAAAAGTTATTGACTCAAGCGAAAGCACACTAGCATTAAAAGTCAGGTCAAATTGATAGCCATACAGATTTGGAATATTCTGTCCAACAACATTGACATCAAATGTTCCGTTGACCGTGCTCTGGCCGGATGTCGGGTTTAGAATAATATTTCCTGCAGCGCTGACAAAGCCAGCAATTAAAATGGTGCACAAAAAAATTTTGAAAAAATTTTGGAACATCAACTAATAATGGCCAATACCTATTTATATACTTTTTTTAACTTAAGCCATTCCTTGGAAACTCTTTTATTTACAAAACACATTACTTTGTATCTTTAAAATAAGTTAAGGAATTTAAAGAATTTGCAAAAGGGGTTCATAGATTTGTTTTTTTTGGGTTGGTTGTGTTGAAAAAAATCCTTTTTGCATTAATTTTTTTCTTTTGTCTTTGTTTGGTGTCTTTTTCTTTTGCACAGCCCATAGGATCCGGTTCTCCGGGGTTGAAGGGTGCATGGAATTTTAATGATGATATTTCAGATGGAATTGCACTTGATATTTCTCCAAACAATCTTAACGCCTCATGTGCCGATGCAAATTGCCCGGTTTTTGTAGGCGCGGGAAAATTTCAGGGAGCATATTCTTTCGACGGGATTTTTGACTATCTTTCAGTTCCTAACAACGCCGCATTAAATCCCACAACCGCAATCACATTATCTGCATGGATTAATCCCATAAATTTTACGGGAAACAGGCGCATAATCCAAAAAGGAGACACAGACAATCAATACAGATTGCTTGCGGAATCAGGTGTGCTAAAATTCAACTTGACCGGAGTTACAAGCGGTTCGATAACATCGGCACTTCCTTCGCTCAACCAATGGCATCATATTGCGGGAACATTTGATGGTTCTACAATCAAATTGTACGTTGACGGAGTTGTAGTAAATCAAAAATCCGCAAGCGGGAACATTGCAGTTACAACCACTCCTCTTTACATCGGAGTAAAAAAAATCGGAGCCCCTTCAGGGGATCATTTTAGAGGTTTAATTGATGATGTGGGAGTATGGAATAGGGCGCTCTCTCAAACCGAGATAACTCAGCTTGCAGGCTCTGCAGGGGCTGCAAGGGGTTGCTTTGACAGGACAGGCGACAACAAAGTAAATGTTTTTGATTTTATTTTCGTTGCAAGCAGGATCCTGACAAATGATCTGACCGCCGACCTTGATGGAACAGGCGATGTTATAATTAACGACGTTGCATTTTTGACAAGCAGGTTTGGAACTTGCATCGAAACAACGCCACAATGTTCTATTGGAAGCCAAATTTCTGAACACTGTGTTTGCGCGAACAATCCCTACACTTTTGGATTTTGTTGCGCAACCGGACACTCAAGAACAATGTGTTCGGCATCCTCTTGCGGCAATGGAATAACAGAAGGAACAGAAACCTGTGATGATGCCGATTCTATTAACGGAGACGGTTGCTCAAGCACTTGCCAGATTGAAACCGGTTACTTGTGTGCTCCGTTGCAACCATCTTCCTGTTTCACAGAATCAACCGATAAAAATGTTCTTTTGACAAGTTTGGGAATCCCGCCTCTAACAGAGTTGCCCACACGAGCAGGATTAATTTCACAAACTTATGGCGGCTTTGAAGGAGGATTGTATCCGAATGCTTCCAACACAAGGCCGAGCGCGCACGAAACTGCAGGAATTTCCATTGCCAACACAATTATCCCGCTTAATTCTTCGGGAACTCCAAGCGTTGATGGAAATATTGTAATGGTTACAATAGGAATGTCCAACACGCGCGATGAAACAATAACTTTTGAATCAACAGTTGCAATTGATTCGAATGTTAACTCTAACTTAGTGATAGTTAATGGCGCGCAGGGAGGGCAGACAATAGATGCATGGGCAGATTCTGCAAATCCGGTTTGGTCGAATGTTACCGCCAATCTTGCCCTTGAAAACGTT
>DASRUN010000068.1:0-2047 GCA_035655435.1 archaeon
TGCGTTGACCTGCATAACGAAATAGTTAAAATAAGGCCCCAATGGCTTCACAAAGACGATAAAAAAGGTTTTTTGAAAGTGGTGATGACGGGCTCTGCAAGCGACCCCTTGCACTGGCAAGAGCATATAAGAAACAAGCCAAGAAGAAAAGAAATCAAGGACCGAATGAAGGATCCAAGTGACCCGCTCAAAATGGCGATTGTTCGGGACATGTGGTTAACTGGGTTTGACGCTCCAAGCCTTCACACGATGTACGTTGACAAGCCCATGAGAGGCCATGGTTTAATGCAGGCAATTGCAAGAGTAAACAGGGTTTTCAAAGACAAGCCGGGCGGCTTGATAGTTGACTACATTGGCGTTGCAACTGAATTAAAAAAAGCGTTAGCCGATTACACGGAGAAAGACAAAAAGGACACCGGAATTCCACTGGAGGAAGCGGTTGCTTTAATGGAGGAAAAATACGAAATAGTAAAAGAATTGTTTCACGGGTACGACTATTCAAAATTTGTAATCGTTTAGTTTCTTGTTCGGTTTCCTAATTGCAAAATCTCAAATAGTGGTTTTTCCTATTTGAAACATGGCTGTTTTTGAAGAGGAATTGTCAGTTCTCAAATCTGAAAATGCGCAACTCAAAAAACAGGTTGTAGAACAAGATAAGCGGATTGCCGAGCTTGAGGCTCGGCTTATTCAGTATGAGAATGCGCATACTCCGTCAAGCATGCGAGGCGTACATCTTGGCAGGATTGGCGGCAATAAATCGCGAGGGAAACCTGGCAGGAAGGATGGGCATGAAGGGGCAAGCAGGAAATCTCCTGAAGAAATACATCAAAGCGTTTCGCTCAAGCTGAAAGTTTGCCCTTGCTGTGGTGGAAAAGTAAAGCAAAGGAAATCCCTGCGCGAACGCATAATAACAGGAATCCAAAAAGGGTTTGCGTTCAATGCAAAATATTTTCTGCAAAGAGCCTGGTGCGGGAACTGCAAAAAGCTCGTAGAACCCACAGTAAAAGACGCTCTTCCAAACACCCCATTCAGCCTTGAACTTGCATTGTACGTTTGCTTTCTTTCAATGCTTGGCATTACTCTTGGCAAAATACGCACAATCCTCTTCCACGATTATGCCCTCACGCTATCCAAGGGAACAATTGCAAACATGCTTGAAAAAACCGCCGATTTTCTTGGAGAAGATTACGAAAAACTCCGCCAAAAACTCTTAAAGCAAAAAAACATTGGCGGTGATGAAACCAGTCACACCATACACGGAAAAAAAAGGTGGCTTTGGACTTTCATCGGGGAAACGGTTGCATACCTGACCGTGCAAAGAAGCAGAGGCCAAAAAGTCGTGGAAAAAATCCTGAAAAAGTATGACGGTATTCTCACTTCAGACTGCTGGAGCGCATACAATAAACTGAAATGCAGAAAACAAAAATGCATGGCTCACTTGAATCGCGACATGAAGTTTTTGAAAAAGAAAAACAAAAGCAAAGAAGCACAAGCATATTCCAGTGCAATGAAAACGCTTTTCAACGCAGCTTTAAGAGAAAAAAAATGTTCACCAGAACTCAAAGCAAAATACGAAAACAAACTATGCAAAATACTGGATAAGGATTACAAGGACAAAGACTGCCTGCGCTTCAACAAACGCTTCAGGCGACACCTCCACGAAATATTCACATTCCTAGAAGAAAACATAGAGCCAACAAACAACAAAGCAGAACGCAGCATCCGCCCATGGGTCATAAAACGCAAAAACACCAACGGCTCATACTCCATAGAAGGAGCACAAGCACACGCAGTGCTCGCCAGCTTCTACCAAACAAGCCAACTCCAAAAAATCGATTTCGAAAAATACATGGACGAACTCATACAAAACAGGCTAAACCCGACAAAAAGCTAAACGGATACAGATTCCTCTATTTTTTGTTTTGCTGTTTTATATCCTGATCTTAGTTTTGTTCTTCCTGCCAGAATTCTTGGCTTCATTTCAAAATCAACTCTTTCAAATATTATACAATTGTGCGTAACAGTTGTTTAAAGTCAACCTGTTTTT
>DASRUN010000069.1:0-5208 GCA_035655435.1 archaeon
AAGAGAATGCATAAGCGTTTTAGCCGGAACCGAATATGGAACTGTTCTGGATAGACAGTACAAGGAATACGAAAAAACATTGGAAATTTCGGTTCTTTTATTTGCGCTTGACGATTACTATTACTCAAAAATCCCACAAATAGCCGGCTCCGAATTTGGAGATGAAAGAATAATACTCAAAATGCTCAAGGCACAGGCGGACATAAAAAATATTTCAAACGCATGTAGGGCGGTAAGCGGCGGAATGAACGTGGAAAAAGTAGAAGAACTCATGATCAAATCCGGAAACATTCCAATGGAGGTTCTTGGAAAGGCATGCCACGCAAAAAATGTGGAAGAGGCCGTGAAAATTTTTGACAAATATTATCCGCTCTCAAAAGCGCTCGAAGAATACAAAAAAACCGGTTCATTAATTCCCATTGAAATGGAACTTGAAAGAAACGTCGCAAAAAAAGGATTGAAAGTTTTGCGGAACAGCGTGCTCTCGCTTGGAAGCATTGCGGGATTTTTGCTTTTGAAAGAAGAGGAAGTAAGCAATATTAGAAAAATCGTGAGATGCAAAGAATTCAATCTTCCAAATGAAAAAATCAAAGAAATGATGGTGGTTGTATAATGAAAATTGGAAAATTAAGTGGGACCGCAGGTCGCACAGGTCTGACGGCGGACCTCTCCGCCGTGATGGTGATTGTATGAGTGTGGACGGAAAACAAAACATAGTTGTTGTGGCGGATGGACCAACATGCACGGGTTTTCGCCTTGCCGGGGTGGAAAACATTTATCCGAGAGAGGGAATTGAAGCAGTGAAAAAGATAGAAGAGCTTTTGGAAGAAGAAAGTACTGGAATACTTATCGTGAATGAAAAAATAATGGAACAGGTTGACTGGCAATTGAAAAAAAGAATAGAAAAAATTGCAAAACCTGTTGTCATTACAGTTCCGGATAAGGACGGCCCGAGAGAACAACAGGGCTCGCTGAAAGAAATGATCAAGAAAGCGCTTGGCTTTGAGTTAATGTGAGGATTATGAGGTGAAACAAAAAATGGGAGAACTATTCAGAATTGTGGGACCGGTTGTAATAGCCGAGAAAATGCTGGGGGCAAAAATGTACGACGTTGTAAAAGTCGGCGAACAAAAACTTATTGGAGAAATAATCAAACTTGACGGAGATAAAGCCACAATACAGGTTTATGAAGACACATCAGGAATAAGACCCGGAGAAAAAGTTGAAAATACGGGACTTCCATTATCGGTTGAATTAGGACCAGGATTATTGGAATCTGTTTATGATGGAATACAAAGACCTCTTGCCGAAATAATGGCAAAGACCGGGGATTTTATTGAAAGAGGAGTTGTAGCAAACCCGCTCGACAAGAAAAAACAATGGGAATTTGTTCCGACAAAGAAAAAAGGTGACAAAGTTTTCGGCGGAGATATTATTGGAACGGTACAGGAAACGGAAATAATTGAACACAGAGTAATGATCCCTCATGGAATTGAAGGAGAGATTTCCGAAATCAAAAAAGGAAAATTCACAATAGAAGAAACAATTGCAATTGTAAAAGACGGAAACAAAAAACAGGAAATACAATTAATGCAAAAATGGCAAGTGAGAAAACCAAGACCGAATAATGAAAAACTTGCTCCAAACACACCGCTTGTAACAGGACAAAGAATCCTTGATACATTCTTCCCAATTTCAAAAGGAGGAGCAGCGGCAATTCCGGGCCCCTTTGGATCAGGAAAAACGGTTACACAGCAATCGCTTGCAAAATGGAGTGACGCACAAATAATTGTATACATTGGATGCGGAGAAAGAGGAAATGAAATGACGGAAGTTCTAGCAGAATTCCCACATCTTGTGGATCCGAAAACCAAAAAACCAATGATGCAAAGAACAGTGCTAATTGCGAATACTTCAAACATGCCGGTTGCGGCACGAGAAGCATCAGTTTACACTGGAATAACAATTGCAGAATATTATAGGGACATGGGTTATGATGTAGCCCTCATGGCGGATTCAACTTCGCGATGGGCGGAAGCAATGAGAGAAATATCAGGAAGATTGGAAGAAATGCCGGGGGAAGAAGGTTATCCAACATACCTTGCAAGAAGACTTGCTGAATTCTATGAAAGAGCAGGAAGAGTAATTTGCGAAGGAACACCTGAAAGAAACGGTTCAATTTCAGTAATAGGAGCAGTCAGCCCACCCGGAGGAGATATCTCCGAACCTGTTTCGCAAAACACGCTTCGTGTAACAAAAGTATTCTGGGCACTTGATGCAAAGCTCGCGCAAAGAAGACATTTTCCCGCAATCAACTGGCTGAAGAGCTACTCTCTTTATTCAAATGATCTTGATGCAACATACGCGAGCTTAGTAAGCGCGGATTGGGCGGACAATAGGAACAAGGCAATGGAATTATTGCAAAAAGAAGCGGAATTACAGGAAATCGTTCAACTTGTTGGGTCTGATGCATTGCCGGAAAAAGAGCAAGCGATTTTGGATGCAACCAAAATGATCAGAGAAGATTTTTTGCAACAGAATGCATACTCGGATATAGATGCAAGCGCTTCGCTCAATAAACAGCACAAAATGCTCAAAGTAATTTTGAAATATTATACAAAAATGATTGACGCACTCGATCTTGGCGTACAGTTGAAAACTGTAACGCAAATGAAAGTGAGGAACAGCATTGCGAGAATGAAGGAAGTAAATGAAAAAGAATTCAACAAAAAAGTCGAGGAAATAAACGCGGAAGTTGATGCTGAATTTGACAAGATTGTGAAAAACGCAAAGGAAGTGATTGCAAGATGATGAAGGAATATCAAACAGTAACAAATGTTGAAGGACCGCTTGTCTTTGTTGATAAAGTTGGAAACGTTGGTTACAACGAAATTGTGGAAGTAAGGCTTCCTAACGGAGAAAAAAGAAAAGGACAGGTCCTTGACACATCCAAAGGAAAAGCAGTAATACAAATATTCGGTTCAACAACCGGACTTGATATTGAAAAAACAAAAGTAAAATTCCTTGGAGAAACACTTCATCTTGGAGTTTCCGAAGAAATGCTAGGAAGAGTATTCACAGGATTAGGAGAACCAAGAGATAAAGGCGCTCCGATTGTTGCGGAAAAGAGATTAGATATTATCGGAGCTGCAATCAACCCTGTTGCAAGGGAACAACCCTCCGATTTCATACAAACCGGAATATCAACAATCGATGCATTGAATACACTTGTTATAGGACAAAAACTCCCAATCTTTTCAGGATCGGGATTGCCTCACAACGAACTCGCGGTTCAGATTGCAAGACAAGCAAAAGTTCGAAATCAAAAAGAAGGATTTGCGGTTGTGTTTGCAGCGGTTGGAATAACGCACGAAGAAGCAAACTTTTTCATGAAAGACTTTGAAAGAACAGGAGCATTAGAGAGAAGTGTTCTCTTTTTGAATTTGGCTGATGATCCGAGTGTTGAGAGAT
This sequence comes from archaeon, assembly GCA_035655435.1. Classification (GTDB taxonomy): domain Archaea; phylum Iainarchaeota; class Iainarchaeia; order Iainarchaeales; family Iainarchaeaceae; genus UBA493. The sequence goes on from DASRUN010000069.1 coordinate 3,472, forward strand.
TAATAACACCAAGAATGGCTCTCACAACTGCCGAATATCTTGCCTATGAAAAGGGAATGCATGTTCTTGTAATTATAACAGACATGACGAATTATTGTGAAGCGCTCCGCGAAATTGCGGGAGCAAGAAAGGAAGTTCCGGGAAGAAGAGGATATCCTGGATACACATACACAGATCTTTCAACAATCTACGAAAGAGCAGGAGTAATAAAAGGAAAGAAAGGATCGGTAACACAAATACCAATACTTTCAATGCCAAGCGATGATATCACACATCCGATTCCGGATCTTACTGGATACATTACAGAAGGACAAATTGTTATCGGAAGAGAACTCCACAGAAAAGGAATTTATGCTCCGATAGATGTTCTCCCATGCCTCTCAAGACTAATGAACCTTGGAATTGGCCCGGGAAAAACAAGGGAAGACCACAAAGGGGTTGCGGATCAATTGTATTCCTCCTATGCAAGGGGAAGAGATCTTAGAAGCCTTAGTGCGGTTGTAGGAGAAGAAGCACTCAGCGAAATTGATAGGAAATATTTGAAATTCGCGGATGACTTCGAAAAAAGATTCATTAAACAAGGAAAAAATGAAGATAGAACAATTGAAGCAACACTTGATTTGGGATGGGAATTGCTCGCGGTTCTTCCAAAAGAAGAATTGAAGAGAGTAAAAGAAGAGCACATTGAAAAATATGGGAAAAAATATCGCAAATAAAAAAAATCAGTGAAAAAAAATGGCAGAGGACGTCAAGACAACTCGATTGGAATTAATCGAAACGCGCGGGAAAATAAAACTGGCCGAAAAAGGACACAATCTGCTCAAGCAAAAGAGGGATGTACTTGTTTTGGAATTTTTCAAAATAATGAAACAGGCACAGGATTTGCGAAGCGAATTGAACGGGAAAATGCAAAACGCATTTTACGCTCTTGCAATGGCACAGGCATATCACGGAATCATAGAAGTGGAAAACATTTCAATGGGAACGAAAAAAGCCCCGGGAGTTATTGTGCAATCCAAAAATGTAATGGGAGTGCATATTCCAAGCATCCAGGGGAATTATGAAACCAAAACAATGAGCGAGCGCGGGTACTCTATTAAAGGTTCGAGCGCGAAAATAGATGAAGCTGCATCCGCATTCGAACGAAGCTTGGAAATTGTAATTAAATTAGCTGAAACTGAAAATGCGCTCAAAAAATTGATCAAAGAAATTGAAAAAACTAAAAGAAGGGTTAATGCGCTTGATTACATTATGATTCCAAAACTAAAAGATACAGCGCAATACATCCGCTTAAGATTGGAGGAAATGGAAAGGGAACAATTCATTTCGCTCAAAACAATTAAAGCGAAATTGGATGCAGAAAAAGCTCAAATTTAATTTCAAAATTATTTCCTTCTCTTTCTTCTTGCATCAACATAAAAATGAGAAGTTTCTCCGTCACCTTGATGATTTGCAATAGACCCAAGATATTCTTTTCCTCTTTCCGGAATTTCAGAGTTTGTTTCAAAAACTTTTGCGTGAGTTTTATGCCCTAAAGTGGTTGAGTAAAGCAGCGGGTGTTTACCCTCATCCACTCTACTACTCCACTCAGCATGCAAAATGAAATAGGGGCTCCGCCCCTATGACCCCGTGAACTTTACTCCGCGGGCTCTTCGAGCCGCGCGGTATCGTGCAATTTCATTTTTACATTGCGTCCTCAATAACAGATACGTTGTGGTGTTCCGGCTGGCTCTTTAT
>DASRUN010000070.1:0-3241 GCA_035655435.1 archaeon
TCTGGCTTTTGACAATTTTCTGCTTTCTTTTATTGATTTTTTCATCTCGTCTGCCGTCTTATCATTCAAAATTCCCGCAAATCTCATTAAATCGGGTGCTTCCTTTTCGTCTTTCCTATGGCAGCTGCACCCGCAGTATTGCGAGTCCTCGCAGTCACAGTAGAAGCAGCCCATTAGCGCACCTTGCTGTAATTGAGCATTTCCGTTCTTTCTTCCCTTATTAATTCCGAAATTTTCTCCGGAAAATTTTCCAGATAATATTTCGGGCCCGCGAATGAGAGTATTTTCCTTTGTAGGAGTTCATTGATTTCTAATGCGAGTGTTGTTTCATCCAGATTTGTTTCTTCCAAGAGTTCTTTGAATGTTGTGCTTGAATTGTTGTAAGTTGTTTTGAGTATTTTTGCCTGCTCCAAAGAGATTTTGCCGGTTTCGGCAAGTTTGTATAATGCCAGTTCCATTATTCTCATTTATTCCCCCCATTTTGATTGATAACCCCCCTTCCCTTGGAAGGGGGGAGCGAACAGAGACACTCAGCCGAGTTATCGATCTGCAATTAGACTCTTAGCGCGAGTAGTATTATACCTGCGGTTGATCCGTGATCAACTGTTTGGTTGATTTTTATGTTTTGAGGAGTTTTCTGACTTTTTTTTGCGTCCTTTCGGAAACCCTTTTTAGGTACGCGTTTAGTTTTTTCGTGTTGATTTTTTTTCTCATGTTTTTGAGCGTTTCCTTTCCAAGGGGTTCGTTGAAATAGGCGAAGTCTATGAGAGTTTTTTCGGTGTCGGATACCTGCAGCCACATGTCACCTGATTTGATTGTTTCTTGACCAAAGAACATTTTTTTCGAGATTCTTCTCACAATGATTTTTGCACCAAGTATTGTCCTTGTTCCGGGCCTAATTTTTCTTGTCGTAATTATCACGGGATTGGTTTCCTGTTCCCAAAGGTTTTTGAGTGAGAGCGCGTCCTGCAAACCAAAATAGGCGGGAGAGAATGCAAATATTGCCGCGTTCGGATCTGTTTTGAAAGTGTAGATGCCTCTTGTTATGCGTGTTATTTTGCCGCTTTCCCTGAGATTGTGGATGAATGTGTGTAGGTATTTGCCTGAAAGCTTTTTGTGCGAGAAATGCCTTTTAACATCCGAAATTGAGAAAACAGGCTTGCCGGAAAAATGCTCTGCAAATTCTTTCATGTATTTCATTCATGGAGCCTCCTTTTTATTGCGTCAATCATTTGGGAGTAGCTTGGGCAAATTCCGGAGTAGAGTATTGTTTTTAGGTTTTTTTCGTCCAGTGGCTTTGGCGGATTTTTGAGGAACTTTTCGGCTTCCTCCATTATTTTTGGGGTGGGTGTTATTTTTGATGACAGGAACATTACATCATACAAATCCCTTATCAGTTTCCTGTTTGTGTATGCGTTCATTTTTTCGAGTAACAATTCTTCGGGGGAAAGCGTAAAGATTTCCATTGTCGAACCGTCCGCCTTGTCATAGGATCGCACTTCTTTTTTTGTGTAATTTCTCAGGGCTATTTCAATGCCGACCGATGTTTTCCCGTCTGATATTTTCGAGAAAATCGTATTTTCGGTTTGCCTGTACTTAGTCATTTCAAGGTTTCTTTTCGAGCACTCTTGCCCAATTTGATCTTTCAGAGTTTTTCCTGCTTTTGCGTAAAAGTCAAGGTCTTCGGAGAATCTTTTTCCCGAGTAGCATCGCCAGATTGCCGTTCCTCCGTGGAGGGTTGCCTCAGGCAGAACGGAGTAAACGATTTCCGTCGCTTCATCCTGGAGTGCGGCAACCTCCTTATGGATCTGCCTTTTGAGGGTTTTGTTTAAGGGAATTTCCATAAAAAGTGTAATAAACCAAACTTATAAAAAAGTGTTTGTTTGGTTGATTTGAAGAAATTGTGTTTTATACTTTTTTATCAAACGTTCTTCCGGTTTCTGGTTTAGTAGAATCTTCATGTCCAAGCTTTCTTGTTTCAGGGTATTTTGGCGTTTTGTCTACCGGTCGAACTCTGTTTTTCCATGCTTGAATTATAGAATGTGTTCTTTGGCCGAAAAAATCGAACATTGGTCTGATCCTCATTCAACAACCACTCTCGCGTCAACCGCTGTAATATTTTTTTCATCCCCGATTAGGGGATTTAAATCCAATTCAATTATGCTTTCGTTTTTTTCCATTAATTTGGAAACTTTCACAATTATTTCTTCGAGTTTTTTCAAATTAACTCCTTTTTTTCCTCTGTATCCTTTGAGCAAGGGATATGCTTTGAGTGTTTCGATCATTTCCCGCGCGGTTTTTGTGTTCACCGGACAAATTCCAATTTGAACATCCTGGAAGATTTCGACAAATATTCCGCCTAAACCAACAAGAACTGTTCCTCCAAATTGTACGTCTCTTTTCCCGCCGATAATAATTTCTTTTCCTTTGAGCATTTTTTGAACTAACACACTTTCAAATCCTTTTAGTTTGCGCATTTTTCCAAAAACTTTTTTTGCTTCGGAAAAATTTGAAATATTAATTTCAACTCCCCCTGATTCTGTTTTGTGGGAAATTTGTTTGGAGTTGATTTTCATTGCAATTGGAAATCCTATTCTTTTGCAGATTTTGTTCAACTCTTCGGAGGTTTTTGCTTCTCCGTGTTCCGCAAATTTTATTCCGTGTTTTTTGAGCATTTTCACTGATTCTGCGAGGGAAAGCGTTCTCATGCTATAGTTTCTCAAAATAGCTATTTAAACATGTTGTCTTTCAATTTTTGCTTTTTGCCGGTGCTTGCCTGTTCTGATTGCTGCGAGTTCCTCTTTCAGGTCTATTGTTGAGTATTGTGATTTGAAACCTTGGCCAATCAGATATTGGCCGAATTCAAAGATTGTCGTTCCCCCTATTTCAGCGGCTTTGCTGAGGGTTATTTTTCCGGCAATATAATCCTTTGCGGCTTTTTTCTTCACGTGGCTTTCATAGCCCTCTTCCATAAGTATGCGCATTGTAGTTGACCTATCAAGGTTCTCCTCTTTTGTAAGTTTTTCTATTTTTTCGAGAAAACCCTTGCGAAGCCTTATTCCAAGTGCCTGTGATTCACTCATTTTGTTCCACCTCAATCATTATTTTGTCCATAACCTCATTGCTGAACCAACCGATTTTCCTGAGCCCTGAAACGGCAAGCGTCGCTTTTTCCCGATCAATTTTTTTTGCCCTATAAAGGTCGAGGATAATGGATGGTGTTCCGGCAAGCCTAAGATCC
>DASRUN010000071.1:0-5290 GCA_035655435.1 archaeon
GATGCCGGAAAAATTCTTTTGTGCGCGCATTTTAATGAACCAAAATAATTCTCCGGCAAGCGCCAAGAATGAAATTATTATCAGCAAATAGCCGGCGAGATTCATCAATGCCGGCGGGTTCACTAGAAGAAAATGGGAAACAAGTGCCCAAAAACCGAAGTAAACTAATCTGTGAAGCAGTTTCCATTTTGCGCCGAGTTTTGCCATTGCCCAGTCTGTTGATGTAATGAAAAGAAGGAAGAAAATAATGTAAGCAATCGTACCAAAAACAATCGGATTTACGAATGGATTAAGGCCGAATGAATACGGTGCAAATAAATCCCAATTGAAAAGGAAACCTATTACAAAAGTTGAATGCATTGCCCCGAAAATAAATCCTGTAACTCCAAAAAGTCTTCTTGTCATCACATGTTTTGCCATTGCGGGTTTGAATTTGAAAATAACGCTTGAAAGAAGTGCAGCCGCAATAAGTGTTCCGCCAGCAAAAGAAAATGCCCTTACTAGAGAAAGTTCCATTTCGCCCGGAGAAGCAACATAAAACTGATAAGCAAATTCAACTAACAAAAATGTAATGGCAAAAGCCATGAATTTTAGAACAAATTTCCAATTTTTTTTTGCACCCTCAAAAAGTTTAACCATTATACAATCACACTCGTCCCCTTTAAGAATTTTTCACTTTACAAAAGTCAACCACTTTTTGTACTTAGAAACCTTTCCGTGCACAATATCAAAATACTTTTTTTGCAGTTTTTTTGTAATGTGTTCAGGGTTTCCTGATCCAATGATTCGCTCATCAATGTTTACAATAGGAGTTAATTCCGCCGCGGTTCCTGTCATGAATGCTTCATCTGCAGTATACATTTCATCTCGAGTAAATAATCTTTCCTCAACAGAAATTTTTTCATCTCGCGCAATTTGCATTATTGAATCTCTTGTAATTCCTTCAAGCGCGCTCATCAAAGGAGGGGTTACTAAAATATTATTTTTAACCATGAAAACATTTTCCGCGGTACACTCGCACACATAACCTTCCTGATCCAACATTAATGCATCTGCAAAACCTGAATTCAATGCTTCCATTTTTGCGAGAATACTATTTGGATAATTTCCCGATGTTTTAGCCTTAACCATCATTGAATTTACATTATGCCTTCTGTAAGAGGAAGTTTTGATTTTCACGCCGTGTTTGACCGCTTCTTCTCCGAGATAGGTTTTGAACTTGAAACCCGCAACAAGCGAATCAACTGGAACACCCTTAATGTCCATTCCAAGTGCACCATAACCTAAGTAAATCAACGGGCGGACATACGCTTGGGTTAATTTATTTTTTCTAATAATTTCAATGCAAGCTTTTTCATATTCTTCTTTTTTGTAAGGAGTTTTAAGCTGCATAATGTGCGCGGAATTCATCAATCGCTTCATATGATCCTGAAGTCTGAATAAAGCAGGTCCCTTAGAAGTTTCGTAACAACGAATTCCCTCAAAAACCGCGTAACCATAATGCAATGCCTTTGTAAGCGCAGGAATATTTGCCTCTTTCCAAGGAACAAATTCGTTGTTCATCCAGATGAATTCAGATTCTTCCATTAGTTTTCCACCGATAAATTTTTTGCCTGAATACTATTTTAAGCCCTTGTTTCACAGTATTTGCATGGCAAAAAAGCTTGTAATGATAACTGCTTATGATTACCCAAGTGCATCTATTGCTGATTCTGCAGGAGTTGATTTAATTCTTGTTGGAGATTCCGCCGCGAATGTAATTCATGGTTTTGATTCAACAACAAAAATCGGAATGAAAGAAATGTTGATTCATGTCGGAGATGTCTGCCGTGCAAAACCGAAAGCAATTGTAATTGCGGACATGCCGTTTCTATCTTATTCAAATCCAAAAATTGCATTGAAGAATGCAAAACAGTTTTTGGCGCTTGGAGCAAATGCCGTAAAAATTGAGGGCGCGAAAATGGATGTTTTTAAAATTTTCAAAAAAAACAAAATAAAAGTAATGGGGCATTTGGGTTATTTGCCGCAAACACAAAGCAAACCGAAAGTTGCGCGCGAAGAAGAAAAACTTTTGAAAGAAGCAAAAGCGCTTGAGAAAGCAGGCTGTTCATGGCTGGTTTTGGAATTAGTTCCGGAAACAATTGCTCGCAAAATTTCAAAAGAATTGAAAATTCCAACAATCGGAATCGGCGCCGGACGCTATTGCGACGGGCAGGTTCTTGTATTCCATGATCTGCTTGGGCTTTCTCCCGGAAACTTTAATCCGAGGTTTTTGAAAAAATATGAAAATCTCCGCGAGAAAGCGGTGAAGGCAGTTTCGAAATATGCTAAAGAAGTGCGCGCGGGAAAGTTTCCGGAAAAGAAGCACACATATTAAAAAGCTAAGAATCGTTGATTACTTCTTTCATTGCTTTAACACTTTCTGCACTTAATCCCCTGACCTTTTCCCCAAAATCATTTATAAATTTTTCACAATCACGCTCTCCATGGCCAATGCTTTTGAATGCGTCTTTAATTAAAGCATAAGAAGCAGCTCCACGAACTTGGGCATCAACTCTATTTTTATGATTTAACTCATGATCTACCGCAGCTTCCGCAATATCTCTTACTAATTCTAATATTTTTTTCTTGAATATCGCATAACGTTTTCCATTGAATTCCATAGAATTCAAAACATGGTTTGCCGCTAAAACATATATAGGCTTCAACCTGCGTTTTGTAATGTAGATGGAGGCGCTTAAACCGTCACTAGGGTGTCTTCTTTTTGCTTCTGCCACCCATTTAACGAGATTGCGTTTTGTTAGACTTGCAACCTGGTGTTCTAAACTTTTTGGCATAATCTAAAAATGAGAAAGTTAATTATAAACTTTCACTAATCAGTAATCAGAATATTCTTTTGGAAATGTAGCCGCTTCAACTGCGCTTGTAATTATGTAAAATCGTTGTTTCTCATCAGCAATTAATTCAAAGCCGATTCCGTTTGGCGCGGACTTTTTTCTCACTATTCTAAAAACATCTATTTTTCCTTCGTCTTTTGAAGGAACCAAAACCGTTGCACGGATTTTACCCTTATTGTCGTTAACAACAAGCAAACCAAAATTTGCAGTTTCAGCCGGAAGCCCCATTCTTTCTGCAACAGCTTTAGTTACAGTCTTGATATACCTTCCATGATTTCCATTAAGAAAAGTTTTTTTCACAAACCGAACTTTTCGTAAGTCTTTCAACAAACTTCGTTGTACAACATCAAGATCAATGTTTGGATGCACGCCTCTTCTGACTGCTCCTGCAACATGTTTTTCCGGAGGTTTTCTTTTCTCAAGCACAAATAATTTGTGGCAAGGTATAATAAATACTTTTTCACTAATCTTTGCATGCTGATTATAGTATCGGGTTTCGCAGGTTCTGGAAAAAGCTCGCTTGCAGATTCTTTGGGAAAAGAATTAAAACTCAAAGTGGTTCACGCTTCCGCTTTGCTTCGACAGATGAGCATTGAAGGAGTTTCTGCGCTGAAAAATGCTTCTCCCGAAAAAATTCAGGATTGGTGGGAATCGGATGAAGCAAAAGAATTCATGAAAAAAAGAATGGAAGATGAATCGCTTGATCGCGCGCTGGACAAAAGGCTGATGGAAATAGCAAAAAAAGGAAATGTTATTCTAGATTCTTGGACAATAGGTTATCTTTACAAAGGAAAAGCATTCAAAATATGGCTTGATGCAAGCGCTGAAACCCGAGCAAAAAGGGTTTCGGAACGAGATAAACTTGATTTTCAAAAAGTGGTACAAAAGATCAAAAATAGGGACTCCGAAACAAAAGCTTTATATGAGAGGTTGTACAATTTTAGAATGGGCGAAAAACTGGATCAATTCAACCTCTCGCTCAAAACTGATAATATGAGCAAAAAACAGGTTTTTGAAAAAGTTTTGAAAGAAATCAAAAAACAAAAGTGAAAAAAATGGAACGAGTAAAAACAGGAATCAAAGGATTTGACGAACTAATCCAAGGCGGATTTCCGCAAGGATCAACCATTCTTGTTTCCGGCGGAGCAGGAACAGGAAAAACAATTTTCGGATTAAGCTATCTTTACGCTGGGGCAAAAAATTTTAACGAACCGGGTTTGTACATTACACTTGAAGGGAATTTGAAAAACATTGTTTGGAATATGGAAACATTTGGGTGGGATATTAAACCATTACAGGATGCGGGAAAATTTAAGATTTACAAATTAAACATTCACACTCAGGAAAATGTTGAAAGACAGATCGAAGAAGAACTCAAAGTAATTGCAAAACTTGTAAGAGATATGGGTTGTAGGAGATTGGTTGTTGATTCAACAACCGCTTTCGGAGTTTGGATTCCTGAACAGGGAAAAATGCGCCACTTGCTTTACTCTTTTGCCGATTCTCTCAAAGACATGGGCTGTACAACAATACTCATTGCAGAAACAAGAGGGGGAAAGCTTGATTTCTCCGCTTTCGGGGTTGAAGAATTCATTGTGGATGGGGTTGTAAGCCTGTATTTTGTCCCACCAAACAGGAGTATTTTTGTGAGAAAAATGCGCGGAACAAACCACTCAAAAACCGCACACCCAATAATGATTTCCGAATCCGGATTAGAAATCAAACCACGCGATGAAATCATGTGGGAATCGATAAAATAATTATGAATATTATTTTTGGAGTACACCCCGGGTTTTCACCTGATGCATATACCGAGCATTTACTTCCAAGAATGGAGAGAGAACCGGAAACTTATTTTATACATTTTCCAATGGACCCAGAAATCGCAAATTATGGATTTAACAGATTTTATAAAACAGTACCTAGGAAAATTCAACAAAGATTATTTGGGCTAAGATTATCAAAAAAATCTGAGGAGTCATACCTATATTTTAACTCATATTTGGAGTCTCTTAATCATCATCTAAAATATATTAAAGAGAAACACCCAAATGAACAAATTAATATAATCTTGTTAGGCGCCACTGCTGATAGTTGTGTAAAAAGATTTAGTCCAAAAATATTGAAAGCAGTCAAAAGCCACTTTGGCGAAGATTCTATTCTCGAAGCAAGATCAGAACTTGATTTAGTAATTGGGCGAAAAAAAAGAGCTGTTGAAGATGATAAATTAATGAGACCAAAAAGTAGACGAACTTACAGATTTTAAAATTAATTTTACTTCATCTGCTTCAAAGCAAGTTTGATGTCGGCGCCGACAATTGTTTTTCTGTTTGCGTGACTTGCGAATTCTGTTGCCTGTTGGCTGATTTTAATTCCCTCTTCTTCCAACACTT
>DASRUN010000072.1:0-3839 GCA_035655435.1 archaeon
TAATATTGTAAAGAATATAAAAAAGCAGGCGTTTTCCGGGAAAACTGTGAAGGCAAAACCATGGCAATCAAACAATGGAAGCGTCAGAGGAAACCCTAAAATAATGATTTCCACAAGAAATTCTTATGGAAAATCAAACAGAAACACGCCTGGTAAAAAAATACGAGGAAACCTATGGGTCGAAAAAAAACCTTGAGGAAACCCTTGAATTTGCAAGAAAACACAGCGAACAATCTAATTCCATGGAAGCAATGCCGGAAATTGCGCTAATTTTAATTGATCTGAAAGCTGACGAGGAAACCGTGACAGCAGGTTTATTGGCATTAATATCAGAGGAACTCCTAAACTCAAAAGATGCCCAAAGGAAAATTCAAAAAAGCGTCATTGAAATAATTAAGCAGAAAAACACGCTTGAAAAAGCCCTCAACTTTAAGCCTGAAAATACGGAAAACTCAAAAAGAAAACTCCTGATAGTTCTTTCCAGCAACCAAAATGTAGTGTTCATAATACTCGCCGAAAACCTTGTAAGGTTGAGGCACTCTGGGAAAAAAACCGAATCAACAGAAAATGAAATACATACGGCAAAAGAAATTTACTCCCCATTGGCTCACCAAATCGGACTTTACAACATCGGCATGGAAATGGATGACATTATCTTCAAACTCGAAGAACCAAAAAAATATACGGAAACTGAAAAAGCAATTACTGAAGCACTCAAAAAAAGAAACCAGGACATAGAAAAAACAAGGAAAAAACTAGAGGGACTTTTATCCAATGCAAAAATAGAGTACAAGGTTTCCGGTAGAATAAAATCGATTTATAGCGCCTACAAAAAAGCCCAAAGAAAAAAAATAGAGGTAAAAAAATTAACAGACCTCATGGCGCTCCGCGTTATAACGGAAACGGAAAAAGATTGCTATGAAATACTCGGAATAGTGCACTCCAACTGGAAACCGACCCTTGGAGAATTTGATGATTACATTGCAAGACCAAAATCAAACGGTTACAGATCGCTTCATACGGCCATAATAAGCGAAAACGAAAACTCGATTGAACTCCAAATAAGAACAAAAGAAATGCACGATTTTGCAGAATACGGAATAGGGTCCCACTTCCATTACAAAGACGAAAAATCTCGTGAAAAATACAACAAAAAACTTGACTGGCTGAAACAGGTTTTTGAATGGCAGAAAGAAACCGGCGAAAAAACTCAAGCCGACATATTTGGAAAAGAAATATTTGCATTAACACCAAAGGGGGAGATAGTTGAGCTCCCGGAAAAGGCTACCGCACTCGACTTTGCCTATGCCGTTCACAGCGACGTAGGAAACCGGTGCCAAGCCATAAAAATAAACGGGAGCATAGCGCCAATCAACACGGAGCTGAAAACAGGAGACATAGTGGAAGTGATTACCTCTCAAAAGCAGACCCCAAAAATAAGTTGGCTTGGATTTGTGCGCACCCAAAAGGCAAAACAAAAAATAAGGGCCGGACTTCACATATACAAAACCGAAGCAAAACCGCAAAAACCCTATCTGGAAAAAATAAAAATAAGCCATAGGAAAATCAAGCTTGCAAAATGCTGCTCGCCGCTTCCCGGAGACGAAATAATTGGAATAAAAACAACCAAAAGAAAAATTTCTGTCCATAGAACTGACTGTGCATCTGTCCAAAAATTTTCCGGAGAAAAATTAGGCGTTGAATGGGACAGCAAATCCACTTATTATGACACCCGACTCATTGTAAAAGCAAAGGACAGAAGCGGCATACTGAAAGACATACTTGATGTTCTCACAAAACACCAAGTGAAGGTAAACAGCGCAAACGCCAAAATCGGATCACAAACAGTAGTTACATGCAATTTTGAAGTGAAACTCAAAGACCTCAAACAATTTGAGGAACTTGAGAAAAAAATCGGGGAAATAAAAGGCGTAATAAGGGTGGCAAGAGAATAAATTATTCCGTTCAAAAAATGTATAAATGAATAAATTAATTTAAATAAGTATAAATATGAGTTAAAATGTAAGTGGTCTCATGGATAGGGTTGCGACAGGGGTTCCTGGATTCGATGAACTTGTAGAAGGGGGATTCCCTGAAGGAAGGACAATACTGATTTCAGGGGCATGCGGAACCGGGAAAACAATATTCTGCACTCAATACCTTTACAATGGGGCAAAAAAATACAATGAGCCTGGAATTTACGTAACGCTTGACGAACGTCCCGAGCTTATCAGACAGGACATGCTGCGCTTCGGCTGGGACATGAGAAAACTCGAAGAAGAAAAGAAACTCCAAATCATTGACGGAAGCCTTGCAAAAATCGGGATTCCGAGCGAAGAAGAATTCGCAATGCCTGCAACGGGGTTTGACATTGACAAATTACTGTTAGAAATAATGAGAACAGTTAAAAAAATTGGCGCAAAAAGGCTCGTAATCGACTCGATACCGGCGCTTGGCTTTAATTTTGAAAGCGAAACCGAAATCAGGAACGCAATACTCAAGCTCTCTTATTTACTCATGAGAATCGGGGTGACAACGCTCATGACATCGGAAATGGCCGAAGGAGAAAGCAAATTTGGAAAATACGGAATAGAAGAATATGTTGTCGACGGAGTAATAGTCATGCACTACATGGGAATAGGAACCAGGAGCAATAGAACCATCCATGTCAGAAAAATGCGTGCAACAAAACACTCGGAAGAACTTCACCCATTGCAAATCGGCGCAAAAGGAATTACCATCAAAAAAGTCGACGAAGAATATGAAAACGTCTAAAATTTACGCTCAATAACATAGTCCGCGAATTCCTTCAGTAAATCCTTTGAATGCGACTTTGGAAGAACTTTATCAAGCGCTTTCCACGAATCTCTCACAATTTCCTGAGCCGTGTTTTTTGTGTACTCAATAGCGCCGGATTCATCCAAAATTTTTATTGCCTCGGTAACATCCGAATCGGATTTTGACTTTGAACCTAAAATCGAAAGAAGCCGTTTCTTTTTTTCTGCAGAAATTTTTCCCAACGCGCGGATAACAATCAAAGTTATTTTTCCCTCCTTAATATCATCCCCTATCTCCTTCCCCCACTTTTTCTCTGGCTGTATGTTTAGGATATCATCCTGAATTTGGAAAGACACTCCAATACTTGTTCCAAAATCCCCCAACGCCGAAATCTGAGCTTCAGAACCGTTTCCCATAATTCCCCCAAGCTGCGCAGAAAGCCTGGCCAACGAACCGGTTTTGTACGAACACATCTGTAAATACTGTTTCTCGCTCACAGTCCTCTGGTTGTTGTGCCAATTAATATCCATTGCTTGGCCAACGGAAAGGCGCAGCATTTCTTTTGAATAAAGATCATAAATATCGGCCTTTTTTTGATGCGGAATTTTATCCGAGTTAAACAGAACAATCAGGGGGAGATAATACATTGCATTGGCGGCATTAACAGCGACGTCAATTCCGAACAAAAGATGGGTTGAAGGTTTTCCCCTTCTCAAAGCGGAATTATCCTCCACATCATCAACCATTATAGTGCCATTGTGCACAAACTCCGGAATCACGGAAACCAAAAGCGCATCCTTTTTCTTGCCACCGACAGCCTCGCAGGCAAGAAGTGTCAAGGCCGGCCGCCATCTTTTTCCGCCGCGATCCAAAAAATCCCAAATCGGGTTAGCCAAAGATTCCTGCACGGCCTTTTCATCAAACTCGTATTTGTCCTTCCCCAAAGAAGAATACAACCACGCGCTTTTGATTTTTCTTGGGAAAAAAAACTCTATTTCCTTGTAAATCAACACCGCGGATTCTTGCAGGAACTTGTCAAAGCTCACAGAAACTCACCTTCT
>DASRUN010000073.1:0-40638 GCA_035655435.1 archaeon
AAAATCATATCCAAATGAATTGAGCGGTGGCATGCAACAAAGAATTGGAATTGCGAGAGCCCTGGCGTTTGAACCTTCCGTACTGTTGATGGATGAACCGTTCGGATCACTTGATGAAATAACCCGAGGGGAAATGAATGCAGAGTTATTGCAAATCTGGAATGAGGAAAAGGAAAAAATTTCTGCAATAATTCTTGTAACACACTCAATAGAGGAAGCTGTTTTTTTATCAGATAGAGTTATTGTTTTTTCCTCGAGGCCGGCGCGCATAATGCAGGACATAGAGATCGACTTTCCTGAACCAAGGAAAATTGAAATAAAAAATTCCCAAAGATTCATGCAAATTTCTGAAAGGGTGAGAAAATCCCTCAAGTAAAGCAGTTGATTTTTCCAATAATTTTCTTTTTTGCCATATTATTAATATGGGAATTTGGAGTTATTATCACAGCCACTCCTGAATATATACTTCCTCGGCCAAGCAGAGTTTTAGAAGAAATAATAAATAATTTTGAATTGCTGTTTTTCAATACTTTAGTAACCGCCTTTGAAGCCTCGATGGGATTCTTATTGGCAAACACATTGGGGTTTTTGGCGGGAGTGCTTTTTGCACATTCATCAAAACTCGAACAAGGATTTTACCCATATGCAATAGCACTTAAAACAACGCCGATCATAGCCATTGCACCGCTGCTAATTTTGTGGCTAGGCAGCGGAATTGAATCCAAAATTGCTTCTTCAGCAATCATATGCTTTTTCCCTATTTTAGTAAACACAGTAAACGGACTGAAAAGCGCGGATGAAGAAACGTTGAACCTTCTAAAATCATATTCCGCCAGCAAATGGCAAATATTCACAAAAATTCGCTTGCCTTTGGCAGCACCATACATTTTTTCTGCGCTGAAAATTTCTACAGGACTTGCGGTTGTAGGAGCCATTGTAGGAGAATTTGTCGGATCAAATCAAGGAATCGGATATTTGATATTGGTATCTTCATATCACCTTGAAACAGCAAAAATGTTTGCAGCCATATTCCTTAGCGCATTTATTGGAATCACATTTTTTTATCTTATTACATGGATTGAAAAAAAAGTTGTTTTTTGGTTGCCGAATGAATAATAAAACTAAAAAACATTTTCAAATAAAAAAAATTATCCCCCAAACAAACCCGTAAAATTTCGCGTCGTAATATAGGCTACTTTTTCCGCAGAAACTTGTTTTAATTCCGCGACCTTTTTGCAAACACTCGGAATCCAAGAAGGATCGGATTCTTTTCCTTTAAAAGGAACAGGAGCATCTGTTTCGAGCATCAAATTCCCAAGCGGAATATCCTTTACAACCAATGCGGAATCATCATCATGCAAAATTATGGGCCCGCAGGAAATTTTGAAACCCAATTCAACAGCCCTTTGAGAGGTTTTTTTGCTGTTCGTAAACCAATGCATTTGAACCTTTTTGGCGTTCAATTCTTTCAGAATATCAAGGCATTTTGTCTCGGCATAACGCGCATGAATACAAACCCCCAAATTATTGTCCAACGCCAATTCTATAAAGCGCCTGAACACCGTTTCCTGTAAAACTCTTTGCTCTGCATTCGCATGCTTGAAATCCAAGCCTATTTCCCCTATAGCGGCAGCCCTTGAAATGTTACTTTCAATCCAATCAAAGGAAGCCTCAATTTCTTCATTGGAAAGCCTAAGAAGATCAACAGGATGCACCCCAAGAGCACATTTAACCCCCTTAATGCTCTGCGAAAGCAATAGGTTTGGAGCTAAGTTTGCAGGGTTAGTGGCATTGGTCAAAACATGGGAAACACCAAGATTTGTGGCCTTTTCCATGATTTCTTCGGGGTTTTTAAACGAATCCAAATGACAATGTGAATCAGCTAACAAAAGTAACACCATTTATAAAATTTCGTTTACTAAACGATTATATTGGAAAGCCTTTTTTAGTGAACACTCATGGCGGAAGACAAAAACGAAAAAAATGTGAAAGAACAGGAAATGGTGAAAAAAAAGGAAAAATTCCTAACCTGGCCAAAAAAAGAGCAAAACACCAAAACTCAGCCGCCGTTGCTTCTCCTTGCGCTTATTCTCGCACTCGGACTATTGGCAGGATATGCGATTAATATTATAAATACGCCACAAACACCGATTGAAACGGATAATACAGACACAAATACTGTTAATGATGTTTCCTACAGAACCGTTCCAATAACAATGATTTACACTTTTGACTGTACATCATGCAGACAGACAAACACGATTGAAGAACTTTTTATTGTAAGGCAGATTCCATACTCAATAAAAAAAGTTGAAGCAAGTTCTGAAGAAGGGAAAAAAATATTGGAAAGATTCCCATCAATCGACACTCTTCCAACAGCAATCATTGATACGGAAAAAATAAAATTTTATCCTACAACAAAATTGCAGTTTGACAATGTTCTTACGCAGGAAAACAACGCATACATTGCACCGGAACTAAACCTAAATGAAAACACTTACTATCCGATTTACTATCTGGAAAAAGCAACAGGATTTTGCAACAATGACAAGCCCACAATAGTAGAATTTGACGATTACTACACTTTGGAAAACGCAAAAGCAAGGGCAAGTTTTTACGATTTCATGGACGATTTCAATAAAGTGGTTGACTACAAATATGTTTTTGCGCAAAGCGAATCCAAGGACACAAATTCTATCATGACAAATCTTTTCCTAACCTGCGCGGGAGAACAGGGAAAGTTCATTGAAATGGAAAAACAAATCACAGGAATTTACTGCAATAATCCATTTGCCGGAGATGAAACAATCCTCACAAGCCCGGAAATACTTGGGTGCTGGACAATCAGCAACCACTTCGGAAAATCATTAGCACAAACCGAACTCGACCACGCGCTTGGAAGAATAGATGGAATTGACACAAACACATTCAAAACATGCATTGACAACAGAGAAGTTTTGTTGACAAATGCCGAGCAAGTAACAAAAGAACTTCACATTACAAAAACACCCCCGGGCGGATTATTCTTACTTGACTGCAGAGAAACAACTTCCATAACACTCCTCAAAGAAACATTGTGCAATAGCCACACTGATCTTGAAGCCTGTTCAGAGGAAAGCACTTGAATGAACGCGTCACTCAAATTCTATTTTAACAAACAATACTTTGACGCTCCAAACACTGTTTACTATCCAAGCGAAGACTCCTACTTTCTCGCGGAAAATATTTCAATCAAAAAAAATGCAAAAGCAATAGACATTGGATGCGGCACAGGAATACAAAGCCTGAATCTTCTTTTCAAAGGCGCATCAAAAGTAATTGCAATCGACATCAACAAAAAAGCACTTGAAGCAACAAAAAAGAACTGTGAACAAGCCGGATTTGGAAAAAAAACAAAATGTGTTAAATCAAATCTTTTTGAAAACTGCAAAGAAAAAGCCGACATAATAGTTTTCAACCCGCCTTACGTTGTTGCGGAAGAACTGAAATTTAAAGAATTGGACGGCGGAAAAAAAGGCAGGGAAATCTTGGACAAATTTTTAGAACAATTTCCGGAACATCTTGAAAAAAACGGAAAATGTTTTTTCATCCAAACCAACATCAATGGTTATGCGGAAACAAAGAACAAACTCAAAAAACTTGGAGTAAAAGCAGAGATTATTGCAAAAAGAAGCGATTTTTTCGAAGAACTTGCGGTTTTTGAGTGCAAAAATTGACTATAGCAGACCACGAAAATTTTTCGCATTTGTCGTGGTCTGCTAGATAGCAAACGACAATAAATCGACAGAATTATTTTTCCCGTTTGCTATAGCTTTAATAATTTTCGCAGCAAAGCTATTCTATAGAAGAATAAGAAAAAAAACAGGCTGAACAAAGATGACTACAAATCCGGGCGTAGAATATTTCGCGGCAAAGGACAAGTATGAACAAGCCGCAACAGACGAGGCGCGATTTGTGGCACTCCAGGAAATGCTGAAATTTGCACCAAAACACAAGGCAAGCGAAAAGCTTGTCGCATCCTTAACATCCAAGATCGCAAAATTAAGAAAGGAAATTGAAAAACAAAAAAGCCTCCCGAAAAAAGGAAGCGGGCATTCAATCAACGTAAAAAAAGAAGGAGACGGACAAATAACAATAATCGGACTTCCGAACACGGGAAAAAGTTATTTGCTTAAAGAGCTTACAGGAGTCAATGTCGAAATTGCTTCTTATCCGTTTACCACAACAAAACCGGAAATCGGAATGATGGACTACAAAGGCGCAAAAATACAATTGATAGAGGTTCCCGCAATAGTTGAGGGAAGCAGCACCGGAAAAGCCGGCGGAACACAATTATTGAGTTTAGCAAGAAATGCGGACGCAATAATAATAACATTTTCAGAGGAAAAAGAAAAACAAACCGCTATAAACGAACTCAGAGCGGTTGGAATAATCGTTGACCACAAAAAACCAAAAATAACAATCAAGGCATCAGAATACAAAGGAATAATGGTTTCGGGAAAACAATTCCTCAAAATGACGGAAAAAGAATTCGAAAACACGCTCAAAATGTACGGAATCTACAATGCAAGCGTTCTCTTGGAAGAAAACACAGATGTAGCAAAACTTTCAGAAGCACTTGACACAAGCCTTGACTACAAAAACTGCATGTTCATAAACGTGAGACAAGGATTCGGAGTTGAATTCGTAAAACAACAAATATTCTCACTCCTTGACGCAATAATTGTTTACACAAAAAAGCCGGGGCATGAAGCTGATTATAAGGATCCATTGGTAATGAAAAAAGGCTCAACAGTAGCCGATATGGCGCAGTTTGTTCACAAAGAAATAGCACAAAAACTAAAATTTGCGCGCGTTTGGGGTTCGAGCAAATTTCCGGGTCAAAGAGTTTCAAAGGATTACGAACTGAAGAATGAAGACGTAGTAGAAATATCCTGAATCAATGATCTTTTGGAGCGGCATCAGCATTATTCTCCGCATGCGAGGATTTTCCCTCAGAACCGGAATTTTTTTGATTTTTCTTCCGCCCAAAATAAATTGCCACAACCACAAGAATTAGAATTGCAACAACAAAAACCGCAACATATAAATCTCTCTGCCCGATTTCCAGAGAAAATGATTTTTCAAGCACGTGAAAACCTTTTGAATCCGTAAAAGTAAACCTTGCAACCAAAGTTTTTTTTCCAAGAGAATTTCCAAGAGAAAAATCAAGAGGAGTTTTTGGAATTGTTTCTCCAACATCCAAAAAACTTTTTTCAAACGCTTTTGTTGAAACACTCACTTCTTCAGCAGAAACAAAATCAACTTTAATATCGGAAATTCTTTCGTTTGAATTATTTGAAACATCGAAAAAAACAACACCCTTACTTCCGGGAGCAAGAGCCGCATTCTCCAATTCCGCATTAAAAACAACGCCTGAATCAACAACACTCAAAGTTGTCAAGGAAGAATTATCAAGTGTAACCGTTCCAAAATCCGCTTTAATGCTGATTTGAGTTTCGGTTGGCTGAAGCGCTTTAATCGAAAAAATACGCTCTTCTCTCGCGCTTGGAGGAAGTCGCTCGAAAGTGAAAAACCTTTCATTTACATCGCGCCCGTCAATTACAAATGAAAGTTCCTCGGGAACTGTAATAACAACACGAAAATCATTTACAGGAGTTTCGGAAAGATTTACAACAATAAGCCTATACTCCGCAACCTCAAATGGATACAATTGCAAACTCGCATTTTTGTCAACAGGTTCAACTAAAACCGCTGCTTGAGAAAAAACAGAATGCGAAAAAATAATAATGGTTAGAAAAACAAGAATTTTATTTGTAAACATCAATTTCATCGCCCTTTCCCTGAATCATACCGCCAAGTTTTCCGCGGTTATTGATTAAGTACAAAACCACTAAGCCAGCGATTAGAATGCCTGCAAAAAGGAATAATTGATCCTGAGAAAACAAAGAAGTGTTGGGATTATTTTGTATTGACCCCGCTTTATCAATTGCAATTGCATCATCAATAGCTTTCAACGCATATTCCTGTGATCTTTCAAAATTTCTTTCATTGTAAAAGCGTTCGGCGCGCGAATAATTATCCTCAAAACTCCTAACCTTAACCTGATTCTCCCACAAAGGTTTATTCTCCTCATTCAAAATAAATCTGTAAGCCTCAAACAGAGAAGGAAACCTGGAGTTCTTGTCCAACTTTTCATTGTCCCCCCAAATCAAAACATAAGTGGTGTTTTTCTCAAACCTGTTCTCAAGCTCATCAAGCAAAGAATCCCTCACAAGCCCGCTGTCCTTTATGAGAGAATCAAAAGTCTCTTTTATCTGGCTTGAATATGAATTATAATCACGCAAGGATTTGATGCTTTCAGGAACACTAAGAATTGAAAACAATTGTGATTTTGTTTGCGCATCAATATTCGCAACACTTATTTGCTGCTTGAACTTATCCACATCGCTAATGTAAGTGAGCGCATCCGAATTAAGTTCATCTATTGATGAGAAAACACTCTCAAAAGAATCTTTCAACTCCTCGAAACTTTGTAAAGACGGCCTTGCAACAAAATCGTTTTCGGCTGCGGAAGCAACAGAAATTTTTTCGGACAAATCCGAAGAACTTTTGGACATTTTTGAAAGCTGAGATTTCAACGCGGAAAGATTTACGTTCATTCCTTCATCTTTCAATGTGGTTTCAACTGTATTCAACTGAAAAATTTCATCATTTAATTGTAATGCCATTTCGGAAAAAATTGTTTTGTACTGCTGCGTGAAAACCCACTCAACTCCGGGGTTTGCGGAAATCGAAGCCTTGAGCTCCTGCAAATTTCTCAAATTATCGGCAACCTCGAAAACGCCCCTATTTGTTGCCCTTGAAATAGAAATTTCTCCTGATTCCACTTCCACTGGAAAATAAGTTGTAACCTTACTCCCCGAAGTAAGCGGAATAACCCAATATTCTTTTTCCTCAAATTCCAAAGCAACGTTTGGCGGGGAATAAGTTTCGCCTTCAAATAAAAAATTGTTCGAATTAACAACAAAATTAACAGCATCCCCGCTTGTAACAGCAAACGCGGAGAAGCACTGCAAAAGCAATAAAGCAACCAATATAACCCTTGGATTCATTCATTTAAATAGCGCGTTGAACAATAAAAACCTTTACAGGCACTTAAAGCAGAAGCATTAAATAAGCTCAAAAACATAAAAACTACAATGGACTCCGCACTCATAAGCCGGATTGATGCCCTTACAAAAGCATTCCAAAACGGAAAATTTTTTGAGGTCAAAAGAATAGGAAAAGAAAG
Organism: archaeon; assembly: GCA_035655435.1. Taxonomy (GTDB): domain Archaea; phylum Iainarchaeota; class Iainarchaeia; order Iainarchaeales; family Iainarchaeaceae; genus UBA493. The sequence continues at coordinate 7,295 of DASRUN010000073.1, forward strand.
CATCAAAGATGCTGTTGTCAAAAATAGTCAAGATTTTGCAGCAATTTCAGTGATAAGTTATTCTCTTTACAAAATGCTTTCAAAAGAAAAATTCACAAAAAGCAAACGCTGGCCAACCATCACAAAAATAATTGTAGCCGCGCTACAAAAAAGTTCCGAAGCACTCAAAAAAGAAAACATAAAATCATTCGAAACAAACATTGAAAACGCGGTTAACGAAATAAAAATTGTGGATGATGATCTCAGCAATTATGTAAAAAATATTTTTGAAAAAGCAAAAGTAAAAGAAGCTTCAACAGCGTACGCACTTGGTTTAAGTATTGGGCAATCGGCTGATCTTACAGGAGCCGACAAAGCCGAACTCCAAAAATATATTGGGTTTACGCGAATTCACGACGAACAAGTTATTTCAAGAAGCCTTTCTCAAAGACTCAAAAACTTAAAAGCGGAGCTGGCAAAATGAAAAAAATAGTAGTTGATTCAAGCAGCCTCATAACGCTTTCAAGTAATTGTCTACTCAAAACAATGAAAGGACTTAAAGAAAAAGAAAACATTTCATTCATAATCCCCGAATCGGTTTACAAAGAAAGCGTGGAAACCCCGCTCAAAATAAAAAGATTCGAATTCAACGCAATCAAAATAAGAAACGCGGTAAGAAAAGGAATTTTAGAAGTTGTAAAAACAACTCCTGAAATAAAAAAAACAATGAACGAACTAAGCAGCGTAACCGCGAACCTTTGCTCCGCGGATGGAAGACTTTTAACCCTCATAAATAAGGGAGAAGCGGAAACCCTTGCACTCATGAAAGAAACAGGAGCAAGGATTCTTCTTATTGATGAGCGAACAACCAGAATGCTAATAGAAGAACCGCAGAACGTAATGAACTTTTTGGAAAAACGGCATCAATGCAGCATAACCTTCCACAAAGGACAATTGGATTCATTCAAAAATTTCTTTAATGAAATACAAGTCATAAGATCGGTGGAACTTATTGCGCTTGCATATGATGATGGGTCTTTTGAAATGGAAATGGAAAAATCAAAAGAGGCGCTCGAAGCGGCACTATTTGCGGCAAAATACTCCGGGTGTTCTGTTTCCGCAAACGAAATTATGGAGTACATGAAAACGGTGAAAACATGATAGAAAAAGCCGGGAAAAAAGATGCTGAGGAAATAAACAAAATTATTTCAAAAGAATTCTCCTACAAAAATTTTACCCCTCAAACTTTACACCAAAGACTTGAAATGCCGGGAGTAATAATACTCAAAAAAATGTTCAGAAAAAAAATAGCAGGATTCATTGATTTTGAGGTTAAGGAAAACACCGGATTCATAAACGCGGTTTCAGTAAAAACAGTTTTCAGGAAAAAAGGTTTCGGAAAAGAACTCATAACTTTCGCATTAGACGTGCTGAAGCAGAACAATGTGATGCAGGCAAAGCTCCTCGTGAAACAGGACAATAATGCCGCAAAAAAACTCTATAACTCGGCGGGTTTTTTGTTCCAAAAATACCATGAAAAGAAAATAGACAATTCGCTTGTTGAAGTATGGGAAAAAAACTTATTCGAAGATGAAATGGAATATTTGAATTAATATGCTTTTGCAAACAAAACCCTTTTCTTCGCGGGCTTTCCCGTAAAAATGCACTTTGCATTTTTTTCCTTCTCATCAAACGGAATGCATCTGGATGTTGCACCGGTTTCATCCTTGATTTTCTTTTCCTCCTCAGCATCTTCGCAAAAATAAGCATACACAAATTTTCTATCCTTGATCAGCTTTTTGAATTCCGCATAATTCTTTGCCTCAACAATGTTCGAATCCAAAAACTTTTTTGCCTTTGCAAACATATCACTTTGCATTTCCTCGAGAATTTCCGGAATTCTTTTCTTCAAATCTTTTTCGGGAACAAATTCTTTTTTCCCGGAATCGCGCCTAACCACAACAACCTGCTTTTTTTCAATGTCCTTTGGACCGATTTCAATTCTCAAAGGAATTCCTTTTAACTCCCAATCGCTGTACTTCCAGCCCACACTATAATTGTCTCTTGTGTCCACGAAAACACCCAATGATTTCAATTCTTTCCCTAGTTTTTCGGCTTTCTCCATTACAACTTCTCTTGATTTATCAAAAATAATCGGAATAATAACCGCTTTATTTTTTGCAATCCTTGGAGGAAAAACCAATCCTTTATCATCTCCATGAACCATTATAATAGCGCCAATCAACCTTGTTGAAAAGCCCCAGCTCGTTTGCCAGGGCAATTGTTCTTTTCTATTTTCATCCAAAAATTTCAAACCAAAACTCTTTGCAAAACCCTGCCCCAAATTGTGCGAGGTTCCCATTTGCAAGGCTTTTCCATCAGGCATCAAAGCTTCAATAGTGGTTGTGTAAAGCGCTCCGGCAAATTTCTCTGCATCTGTTTTTTTTCCCGCAATAACAGGAATTGCAAGCAATTCCTCGACCATTTTTTTATACTCATCCAAAATCAATCTGACTTCTTTGTCTGTTTGTTCTTTTGTAGCGTAAACACAATGGCCTTCCTGCCACAAGAATTCTCGAGTTCGCAAAAACAATTTTGTTTGCTTTACTTCCCATCTCAACACATTGCACCATTGATTTATTCTGAGCGGGAGATCTCTCCAAGAGCGAATCCACTTTGCATAAGAATCATACATTATTGTTTCGGATGTTGGGCGTATTGCAACTTTTTCTTCTCCCTCGGCTTTCTCAACCCAAGCAAGTTCGGGGGCAAAACCCTGTGCATGTTCCGCTTCTTTTTTGAAAAAAGATTCAGGAATCAAAAGAGGAAAATACGCATTCCTGACTCCGTGCGAAAAAATTACTTTGTTGAAATACTCCTGAATTGTTTCCCAAATCGCGTATGCGTTCGGCCTTATAATCATAAAACCCTTTATCGGACCGTGATCGGCTAATTCAGCTTTGATAACAACCTGATTGTACCACTCGCTGAAGTCCTCTTCCTTCTTAACAGTTAATCCAAGGGTTTGTTCTTCGGCCATTAAAATCGTAAAAGAAAATACTCCAAGAGAAATTAAAAAGGATTGGGATGCGAAAAAACACCCAAATTAAACAACCTTTAAATACGAATTAAATCATATTATTCCAATGGCAATAGGAATTGAAACCGTGTTCCTCATCCTTGGGGGGCTAATATTCATAGGATACTTCGGAGAACATCTCTCGCGAAGGCTCACTATTCCGGTTGCATTCCTGCTCCTTCTCATAGGATTTGGATTAAGGTTTTCCGGAATTGTTGATGCACAAGATTTTTTGGGAATACAAGGAATTTTTGGAACCCTTGCATTAATAGTTTTGCTCTTCGACGGAGGATTGTCACTCAATTTGTATGATGCTGTATTCAAAAGCGGAAGATCTCTTTTCGCCGGATTTTTTACAACAGTACTCGCAACAATAATAACTGCGGGATTCTTCCTCATGATAGGACTTGACCCGATTATAGGGGCGATAATCGGTGCAATTGTTGGCGGAATCGATACAGGAATAACTCTCTCACTAATGCACAGCATGACCTTTCCCGAAAAAGTGAAAAACTTTCTCACAATAGAATCATCCTCAAACGATGTAATCTCAATAATACTTGCAATTGTTCTCACACAAGCGCTCATCCTTGGAGCAATTAACCCCGCATTCATTGCACAGGAAATTGTAGGAAAATTCGCAATAGGAATATTCATCGGAATTTTAGTGGGGGTTGCCTCAATACTCACGCTTGCAAAAATCGAACAAGGTTACAATTACATGATCACACTTGCAATCGTGCTTCTTCTTTACTCCACAACAGAATTTTTGAATGGCAGCGGAGCAATAGCTGTTCTTGTTTTCGGAATTGTCCTCGGAAACGAAACATCAATAAGGAGAGCAATCCACTCAAAGGAAGTGGAAAGTTATCCAATGATAAAAGAATTCCAATCGGAAGTATCATTTTTCATCAGAACATTCTTCTTCGTATTTTTAGGAATAGTTGTAACAATCGGAAACACAAACTCATTGATTATATCAGCCATCCTAATGATAATTCTCTATCTCATAAGATACATTGTCATACACATTGCAACAGTCAACAGCGAAATGGAAATTCACAAAAAAATGCTTGTAGCAATAAACCCAAGAGGACTTGCCACAGCGGTTCTTGCAACCTATCCGTTAATTGTAGTACAAAATGAAATTGCCGCAAACCCCGATTTTCCTGCAGCAGAAATAATTGCTAAGCTCGGAATACTTCCGGAAGTTGCATTTTACTTAATAATTCTCAGCGTAATATTCACCACAATTTTATTGCCAATCTCCAAAGGAATGGAAAAAAACAACAAAGAAGAAGAACAAGTGAAAGAAATGCGGATTTGAAAATTCAAATCAGAATGGGGCCAGGGAGATTCGAACTCCCGTCGCAAGACCCCCAGCCTTGAATGATAACCAGGCTACACTATGGCCCCTTATTCCACTTGGTGCACGAAGTGCCAAGTGCATTCCAAAAGAATGCGCTGTCGTACCCAACCGCCGAAACGGTTGGGATGCACTACGCCCCCGTGTGAAAAAAATTGGTTTGAAAACGTTTATAATTTGAGGTTTGTACCGGCACCGAGGTTTGGAAAAGCTTATTAATAGTTAGATCAATATAACTATTTATGCTTCAGGTTGAAGGGAAACTCAGGAAATGGGGGAAATCGTTCGGGTTGGCAATTTCAAAGAGAAAGGCCGAGGAAGAGAAGCTCCGCGAAGGAGAGAACGTGAAGGCACTTATTATGAAGGATCGTAACATTCTTAGGGAAACGTTCGGGACACTAAAATTCAAGAAAAGTACCCGCAAAATGATGAAAGAAATAGATGCGGAATTGGATTCGGAGTTTTGATCGCAAATGCAGGCTTTTGTTTTTGACACTTACGCAATATTTGAAATAATTTCCGGAAACCCCGATTACGAAAAATATATACAACACCCGATAATCGTTAATCCGTTTATAGTTTCAGAACTTTGTTACAATCTCTTAAAAACCAAAGAACAAAAAACAGCCAACGAGTATACAGATAAATATGCTAAGTATTCAGAAACAATCGGCAAGGAAATCATCAAAGAAGCAATGAACTTTCGTTACAAAAACAGGGAAAAAAAATTGTCAATGACAGACTGCATTAGCTATTTCCAAGCCAAAGCCCTAGGAATAAAATTCCTTACCGGAGACAAGGAATTCGAAAACATGCCAAACGTCGAGTTTGTGAAATAAAACAAGGAATTATTTCTCCAAATATTTCGTCATCTTATCCCAATAATGCTCAAACCAACCTTTATCAATATCATCCAGAAATTTGCTTGGAACGTTTTCCTGGGTAAAAATTAATTTTGTTCCTTCTGGAGATTTTTTTAATTCAAAAGTAACAAGAGAATAATGTCCCCTTGGCCAATCGGAAGCGCGCCATTTTTGGACAATTTTTTTGCCCGGAATAAGTTCTAAGTTTTTTCCATCAATATAACCATCGTAAGCAAAAAATTTCCCCCCAACCTTTGGAGAAATATTACAATCTGAATCCGTGAATTGCGAATGCTTTTCCGAATTCATCAAAAGTTCAAAAATTTGTTCAGGGGTTGCATTGAATGCAACCACCTGCTTGATTGAGTTATAATTCAATTAAATCAACCCGAATTTACGTTGAAAATACTAGCAACACAGTTGCCATTACCAAAAGGCTAACCAATTGGTGTGCTGCATTGAGAACGAACAATGAAACCGATTTCCCTTCCCAAAGAACGGAACCGATTGTTATTGTCGCCTGGAAACCCAACCATACAAAGAATGCTACCATTAAGGCTCCATCCAATGTTACTACATAGGCAGCCTGCATAAATGCAGCTAGTATCCACGCGGTTATGATTGCGGCAACCAATCCGGCTAACGCCATCATTGGCATTTTTTTCTTGTTATCCATAGTTGATTCCTTCATACCCATGAGCGACAACCATTTCTTGCCGAACAAAGGCCCATACCATATGAAACCTATTACCATAGCCGCAACTCCTGCAGCTATAACACTTACAATATTTACACTCAAATTAATCATTGATTTTCCACCTCACTTAAAACCATTAAAAATGGCTTCAGAATATTGACTAAAAAAGGATTAAATAGCCGATACACGGGCTTCTTTTAATTTATAAGATTTGCTGTACAGAATTTAGTCTTATGGGGTTGTGGTGTAGCCTGGTTAGCATTTAAGCTTTGGGAATTCTTTGCCGGCAAGACGTGCTTTTGCAAGGCAATGATTCAAACGAGCTTACGACGGGAGTTCAAATCTCTCCAGCCCCATATTATTATTTTTCAAAGAATTTTTTATAGATTTTAACTTCATTAGGAGTTGCTTTACGTTTACCATTTGCATCCTCGGCCCAATAATAAAAATCTGTTTCAGTGGCTGTCGGATGACGAAGATTGCTTCCAAAAGCGTGACCCAATTTCCAAAGAGTTAACCCTGACTCACTAATAATCACATTTGTCGGCAACTGACCGTTACCCCACTTTCTATACCACCTTACATTTCCAATTTTTTTTGATACACGAGATACATTAGCTACATTCCCGTCAATTAAGACTTTCATAAAATCATATTTAGGCTTAGGCCTGGGTTTGGCCGTTTTACGAATTGAATCAATACGCTTTTTATAGACTCTAACCATACAAAAATTATTCCACAAGCCAATATATTAACATTCTGAATTTTCATACAGGGGCAGTAGGATAGTCGAATTATTATAAACGGTTTTGCACACTAATTCTAACATGGATTTCTCCGAAATAGCCGATTACTTTGAAAAAATAGAGAATGTTTCCTCGCGCCTTGAAATGACAGGAATTCTCTCGGAATTATTGGAAAAAGCAAACGTGAAAGAAATAAGAAAAATAATTTATCTCTCACAAGGAATTCTTGGACCGAACCAAACAAGCCTCGAAGCAGGATTGGGAGAAGGGCTCATCGAACAAGGGATAGCGAAAGCCGCGGGCTATTCAAAAGAAGAAGTGAAAAAACTTAACAGAGAAATAGGGGATTTAGGATTGGTCGCGGAAAAACTTAATGCGAAAAAAAAACAGCAATCGCTTTTCTCGGAAAAACTTTCACTCGAAAAAGTGTTCGGCAATTTCATGAAAATCTCCGAACTCGAGGGAAAAGGATCACAGGATTCAAAATTAGGAACATTTGCGGAGCTCCTAAATAGTGCATCAAAAACCGAAGCAAAATACATTGCAAGATTCCCACTTGGAAATTTAAGGTTGGGAATAGGCGACCCAACTATTATGGATGCACTTGCAATGAATCATCTTTCCGAATTTTTGAAAAACAAAAAAATTAAGGAAAAAATAGAATCAGAGTTAAAGGAAAAAAAAGAGGAAAAAAGAAAAGAAGAATTTGAAAGAAAAACAAAAGCAAGACTGCGCGAAATCATAGAGGAAAAATACAATATACATTCCGATTTGGGAGAAATAGCCGAAAAACTAAAACAAAAAGGCCTCAAGGGATTGGATGAACTTGAAATAAAACCCGGAATTCCGATCAGACCGACACTCGCGGAAAGGCTTCCTACCGCAGAACAAATTGTTGAAAAACTCGGCAAATGTATAGTAGAAGCAAAATATGATGGATTTAGGGTTCAGATCCATAAGAACAACGAAAACATAACAATTTTTTCAAGACAATCCGAAAACGTTTCGGAAATGTTCCCTGATCTCGTGGAAGCGGTGAAAAAACAGGTTAAAGCAAAAAAAGCAATTTTTGAGGGAGAAGCCTTGGCATTCAACGAAGAAACACAACAATATTTTCCATTCCAGATTACGATTCAAAGAAAAAGAAAATATGACATAGAAAAAAAAGCGGAAGAATTTCCATTGCGCTTGTTTTTATTTGATTTAATGTTTCTCGAGGGAAAAAATTGCATGGAGCTTCCTCTCAAAGAAAGGAGAAAAAAATTAAGAGAAATGATCGGAAAAGGAACCGCAATACAATTGACAAATTCCATTGAAACAAGTGATCCGAAAAAAATAGACAAATTCTTTTTGGAAAGCATTGAAAACGGATTAGAAGGAATAATTGCAAAAGATCCGGAAGCAAAATACATTGCAGGCGCGAGAAAATACGCTTGGATAAAACTCAAAAGAAGCTACAAGGGAGAATTACATGATTCGGTTGATGTCACAATAATCGGCTATTACAAAGGCAGGGGAAAAAGAACACAATTCGGTTTAGGGGGATTGTTGACAGCAATTTATGATGAGGAAAGCGATTCTTTCAAAAGCATTGCAAAAATAGGAACAGGAATGACGGAAGAAATTCTTGCAGAACTTGAGGAAAAATTGAGCAAAATTTCCACAAAACAAAAACCCGCAAGAGTTGAATCTGAATTAGAACCTGATGTTTGGGTGCAACCGCAATATGTAATAGAGGTTGTGGCCGATGAAATAACCAAAAGCCCAATGCATACCGCAGGAAAAAGCAAGGGACAAGGGTTTGCGCTTAGATTTCCGAGAATGATAAAATTTAGGGAAAAAAAGCCAGAGCAAAGCACTTCCGAAGAAGAAATAATTTCAATGTACAAAAACCAGGGAACAACGCAGGTTTCCGAAGGAAACTGAAATTAATATACTACTTTTGCCCTCAACATAGGAATGAGAAAAGCGTTTTATTGGGTTGAAAAGGCAGCATATTTGATAATCGGATTCACGGTTACGCTGCTTGTGCTTGGATTCTTCAAAGTGTGGAGCTTTGAAAAAAACAATTACTTCCTATTTGTCGGAGATTACGAAAGCGTATTGGTAATAGCAATAGTGGGGTTTGGAGCAACTTTTATCCTTGAAAAACTCTGGAAATGGGAAGTAAGGGAAATATTCAATCCGAAATCAATAAACCAAAGAAGGAGGAAGCGCTAATGGACGCACCATTCAAACTCATTGTTATTGCAATAATAACAATCCTGATTCTAGCAATTGCACTGAACCTCTTTCCGGAAAACAGCGAAGAAACGCTTAAAAAAATTGGAAATGCAATAGACTTTGCCGAAGCGCGCGAAGGACAAATACACAGCATTTCAATTCAGCTAAAAAAAGATTTGAGTTTTAGAGGAGAATTATTTGATAATGCAGGAAGAAGTGTTCGTTTTCAATGCTCAAGCCCGGAAACATGCGCCGGAGAAAGAATAACAATAAACCAAAGAACTGTTTCTTCGCACGAAACATATTATGAAAACCTGCATTTTAGATGCGTAAAAAAAGAAATAATCCATGATTGTGCGGTTTACTTTGGAGAAAACCCCGCACAACTTGAAACAACAATAATAAGTGCACCTGAAAATGCAAATGTCGGAGAAATAAAAAAAATTGCATTCCAAACAAAGAACATTGGAAACCTGAATGCGATAGATCTTTCTTATAATGCAATTTTTTTCCAGAAAAAAATAGAGAACGGAGAAGAAACAATGCTTGCAAGAAAAATAATTGAAAATCAAATGAAAAATCTTTCTCCGGGAGAAAGCGAAACCGTGTTCATTGAATTTACTCCCGAATTTGCCGGAGAATACACGCTTGAAATATTTGTCGAAGGAAAAGAATCGGGATTTGGAACAGTGAAAACAGAATTTTTGGTACAGGAAGGAATTCCCACAACCTGCATTGCAACAAATCAAGGAAATACATTTTTGGAAAACAACTCCTGCAAAACAGAGTATGAATGTTCCGGGTGCTCTTTTGGTTATCAATGTGCGGAAAGATGGCGCGAAAGAGGAATTCAAGGAATTGAAGGAGTAGCTGCGGGGAAGGCAATTTCCCAAAAAGAACCCCAAAACGGCAGCTGCACTTAAAAGAATACCCGTGCAAAAAACCTTACTATGCTACTCAAAAACTGTGCATTTATAATAACGCAAAACCCACAAAGAAAAATCCTCAAAAATATGGACATACTCATAGAAGAGGATAGGATAAAAAAAATCGGGAAAAACATCAAAGCAAAAAATGCGATTGATTGTTCGAACAAAATAGTAATGCCCGGACTTGTCAATACGCACACGCATTTAGGAATGCATTCTTTGCGCGGAAAATGCGATGACAAAGAACTATTTGATTGGTTGGCGGCACTTGAAAAAGAAGAACAAAAAATGACAGAAAAAACTGTTTACGAAAACACGATTTCAGGATTAAAAGAATCAATAAGATTTGGTTCAACAACAATTTATGATTCATACAAATTCCCGGAAATACGCGTGAAAGCGTTCAAAAAAATAGGAGCTAGAGGAGTTATTTCATCCACAGTACGCGATGAAAAAAGCTTTAACGCATCAAAAAAGTTTTTGGAAAACCTGAAAGAGGATTCAATAAAAGTGGCAATAGCAGCAAACGCGGTTTACAGTTGCTCTGAAGAGCTATTGAAAAAAATAATAGAATACAGCGACAAAAAAAATATTTTAAGAAGAATACATGTCGGGGAAACACGAAAAGAAAGATATGAAATACTCAAAAACAAGGGAAAACTCGCAATAGAATACCTTGACTCAATAGGCTTTTTGTCGGAAAACACTCTTTTGGTGCACTGTATTTGGATTACAAAAGGTGAAATAAAAAAAATAGCAAAAGCACATGCAAAAGTAGCACACAATCCTGTTTCGAACATGAAACTCTCATCAGGGGGAGTAATGCCGCTCAATGAAATGCTTTCCGAAAAAGTAACTGTTGGACTTGGAACTGATGGGGTTGCAAGCAACAATAATTTGGATCTTTTTGAAGAAATGAAAACAACAGCGCTTCTGCATAGGCATCACAAGTGGGATGCAAAAGCAGTTTCAAACCAAGAAATTCTTGACATGGCAACCATAAAGGGCGCTGAATGCATTGGATTGGAAAAGGAAATCGGGTCAATTGAAGAAGGAAAAAAAGCGGATATAATAACGCTTGAAATCGAGAACAATCTCAAACCCGTGAATGATGTTGTTTCTAATATTATTTTTTCCGCAAACGGAAACAATGTAAATGATGTAATAATAAACGGAAAAATAATCCTTGAAAACAGATTATTTGTCAACAAGAACGGCGTTTAAAATTTCAAGCCTTCCGGTAAATTCGTTTTGCATTATTTTTTTTGTTTCAACCAATTTAATTTTCTTTTTAAAAACAGGACAATCAAGAACTATACTCTCGAATTCTCCCCCTTCTCCGGCAACATGGAAACCGTACTTTTCATTCAACTTTACAAAACTTTCAAGCATTTTTTCATCAATTTTTTTGCCCAAAAAATCTTCTCCAAGTCCTTGAGATGCAATTCCCACAAGAACAACATCAAAATCAAGGGAAATAATTTCTTTCAAGAGCTTTGTTTGATCTTTGTGCCACAATGGCGCAAAGCATTTTAGCGAAAGCGACTCGCAAATCCTGTTCACACGCTCCTGCTGATAATCGCTCAAAAGAGCTCCAACCGCAACACCGGTTATCCCAAATTCTTTTTTTGCCCTTGCAAGTGCGACCTTTAGATCGTCTAATTCTTTTTCCTTTTCGCCCTCTGTTTCCTGCAAAACAAGTGGAATCCCCAATGATTTGGATTGCAATTCAACAAGGTTTATTGCGGGAGTGTGAAACATCCAGGAATCGTTGTTTTTTGATTTTAGGGAGATAAGACAGGATACGCTCCAGCCCTGCTCCAAAAAATAGTAAAGAGAGAAAACCGAATCTTTTCCGCCTGAAAATAGCATTCCTAACATAGAAAAGAATTCTTACCGAATATTTTTTAAGCCCGGGGAAGCCCAAACAAAAGCAATTTAATAATTACACTCTTATTTCTATTGAAAATCAGCCAATTTTGGGGGTTTTTGAATTGGGTTATGAAAAAGACTTGCTAATACTTCCATTTGATCACAGAGGATCACTCCTCAAAAAACTCTATGGAATAGACGGAAGAAGCCCCACACAAATAGAAACGGCGGATTATGCTGATTTGAAGTATATGGTTTATGAGGGATTTTTGAAAAGCATTGAAATGGGAGTTCCGAAAGAAACCGCCGCAGTTCTTGTTGATGAACAATTCGGCGCAAAAATACTCGCGGATGCAAAAAAACGCGGAATTATGACAGCCATGCCCACGGAAAAAAGCGGGCAGGATGAATTCGATTTTGAGTTTGGGGAAAAATTCACGGAACACATAGAAAGAGTAAAGCCCACATTTGCGAAAGTGCTCGTGCGATACAACCCTGAAGCTGATTCCGCGCTCAACAAAAGACAGCTCGCGCGACTAAAAAAAATAAGTGATTACTGCAAAAAAACAGGCCAAAAATTCATTTTCGAACTACTCGTTTCTCCTATAGAAAAACAAATGGAAAAACTCAAAGGCGACAAAGCAAAATATGATTTGGAATTAAGGCCAAAATTAATGGTTCAGGCAATAAAACAAATACAGGATTTTGGAGTAGAACCTGATGTTTGGAAACTTGAGGGAGTTTCAAAAGTTTCGGATTCCGAATTGCTTGTAAAACAGTGCCGCGCGAACAAGAGAACCGCGGGAATAATAACACTTGGAAGAGGCGAGGATGCGGAAAAAGTTAAAGAATGGTTACGTGCCGGCGCGAAAGTGAAAGGAATAATAGGCTTTGCAGTTGGAAGAACGGTTTTCTGGGAACCAATGAAAGATTTGCATGATAAAAAAATTTCCCGCAAAGAAGCAATACAACAAGTTGCCGAAAATTACAAAATGTTAGTGGATCTTTGGAATAGTGAACGAACGTGAATTTTAAAACAGCAAAATTCTTTAGAAAAATATTCATTATTTTAGCAAGGAATAGTATTTTATAGTTCTTTTCCTAAGTATTTTATGTGGTGTTATGGTTAACGGTAAAAGTGTTTCTTTGCAAAAAGTACTGAAAAGGCTTGAGAACATTGATTCAAGGCTGAAACGACTTGAGAAAAAAAGAGTTATAGGCGAAATAGAGCTTACCGAGGAAGAAAATGAGGAATTAGATAATATTGAAAAGGAAATGAAAGCGGGCAGAGAGTACAGCATGAAAGAGGTTTTCCGCAAATGAAAGGTGCTGTCTCTTGTTTGAAGTAATGCTGAGCGGTAAGTCCAAGAAATTTATCAAGGGCTGCGATAAAAAATTCAGTGAAATTTTAAGAGAAACATTTCACAAACTTTCTGAAAATCCAGTTCCGGCAAAAGATTATAATTTAAAGAAAATAAAGGGTGCAGAAAGCAATCGTTATCGTATAAGAATATCAAATTTTAGAATAATTTACCGTGTTTTGTGGAATGAAAAAGTTGTAAGAATTTTAAAAATCGAAAGGCGAAAAGACAGGACGTATAAATTTTGATGGGGCATACTTTTGAAGCAGAAAAAACGACTGAAAAGAAAATGTTTGATTTGCGGGAAAAACTTTTACACAACAGTATATCAAAATAGAAAATATTCTAATGGCCATTATTTCGGAAAACAAAAATTTCCAGTAGAAGGAACAGGCGAATGGAAAAAAGTCGGAAAATTCAAGTTTGGAAAACTTAAAGGCAATACTGTCAAGTGGACAGGAAAAGAAAAAAGTGTTGAGTATTGGGAGTGCAATGATTGCTATGAAAATGCAATGCACCTAAACTGGCTGGAAGAAAAAATAGAGGAATTATTCGGGAAAAAATGCCCTGATTATGAACAAACATGCATCGTTTGCCAAGCATGGAACATTTATGAAAACATTATAGAATGTGAAAATGATAAGAGTGCATCAACTTAAGTTGGAAAAAAGATATTCACTTCAAAAACTTTTCAACCAATTCAATTTCTTTTTTCCCACCGATGTATAAAGGAGTTCTCTGCGAGAGATGTTCTGGTTTGATTTCGTGGAGAGAGTGTTTTCCGTTTGAATTTGCGCCATTGGCTTCTTTTGCAATGAGTGCCATTGGATTTGCCTCAAAAATTAATCTCAATTTTCCCTCGGGCTTTGAATTCAATGCGGGATACATGAAAATTCCGCCGTAAAAAAGAACCTGATTCAAATCAGGAACAAATCCCCCGGAAAAACGCAATTTATAATCCTCTTTCTCCAAATGTTCCACGAATTTTTTCTGCTTTGGAATCCAATCGCTTCTCAAGCCCCCCGGACAATAAATTTTTCCATTTGGAATTCGGATGTTTTCATTCCGCAATTCGAATTGGTTTCTGCCATTCAACACAAATTCGTGAACGCCGTTTTTTGCGGTGTAAACCAAACTTGTTAGAGGACCGTAAAGAATGTACATTGCTGCATCCATTTTCGAACCTTTTTCCATAACATCCCCTTCATTGAAAAAACCGGCAATTGTTCCAACAGCGAGATTTGTTTTTATCAACGAACTGCCATCCAAAGGATCCAAAGTTACACCATATGAACCTTTTGCCTTTTTGATTTCAACAATATCATCCTGTTCCTCGGAAGCAACTGTTCTTACAACCCTAGAACGTTCCATGGCTTTCAGGAACACGGAATCCGCATACTTATCCAATTCCATTTGGGTTTCGCCGTGAATATTATGGCTCTTAGAAACCCCGGAATGCGTCAAAAAGGCTTTTTGAACAACTTTACTCTTATCTGCAATCTGCAGCATGATTTTTGAAAGATCCCCATCAACCTTATTTTTTTTCAGGTGTTCGGCAAAAAGCAAGAAAAATCACATATCCTAATAGAACATTCAATTAGAAATGAATAAAAAAAGACTCATGGATCTTCTTGTAATGAAAAAGAAGCCAAAAGTGCTGATAATAGGAACCGGGGGCACAATAAGCGCAAAACTCAAAAACGGGATTTACAACTACGGAGAAATAACCCAGGAAGATGTCATCAACCTCATTCCTGATGTCAGAAAGCACGTGGATATAGAAACAACAAATATTTTCAGAATGGACAGTTCCGACATGACCCCTGAAAATTGGATAACACTCGCAAACGCGATTTACCACAAAATGCAGGACTATGACGGAATTGTAATTACAATTGGAATGGATACACTGCATTATGCCGATACTGCAATTTCTTTCTTGATACAAAACAACAATATTCCAATAGTGTTCACAAGCGCACTGTATGATATGGGCCAATTAAACACGGATGCAAAAAGAAACATGAGAAATGCGATAACGGTTGCCGGATTTTCCGATATTGCGGAAACAGTTCTTGTATTCAACAGCAATATTTTCCGTGCAACGAGAACAAAAAAAATAAACGCATCCGAATTCAACGCATTCAAGGAGGCAAGCGAACTCCCCCTTGGAAAAATAGAGGAATTCATAAAATTCAACAAACCATATCAAAAGCGCTCGAAAAAAAAGGCGAAACTTTACACAAGCCTCGAAACCGACATAGCGCTAATAAAAGTATACCCGGGCTTTGATGGAAACAGAATCAAACAAATGGTTGATCTGGATGTAAAAGGAATTGTCCTTGAGGGATTCGGACTTGGGAATATACCTGTATTTGATAACAATATGAAAGAGGCAATAAAGTATGCAAACAAAAAAAACATTCCAATAGTAATCACAAGCGGTTCATTCATGGGAAAATACTGGAGAGAACTCTACAAACCCGACATAGGCAACAGATTAAAGGGAATGGACACCATACCGGCCTATGACATGCTCCCGGAAACGGCATATGTAAAACTTATGTGGGTTCTGGCGCAAACACGCGACTTTGAACAGGTGAAAAAAATGATGCAGAAAAATTATGTCGGAGAAATAAGCGATGATATAAAACTCAGGAACGTGCTCTAATGGATGCAAAAGAATTTTTGAAAAAAAATAAATTGGAAGAAGGACAGTACGTAAAAATTTTACGCGGAAACGAGGAATTTAAAGGAAACATTATTCCCGGAGAATCAAAAGAAAAAGAAATTATAAGGTTAAAACTTGATTCAGGATATAATGTCGGAATAAAAGCTTCTTCGGATTTGAAAGTTGAAAAGCTTGAAGGAAGCAAAAAAGTTGGAAAGGCAAAAATCGAAGTAAAACAGGATTCTACTCTTCCGAAAATTTCAATCTTACACACAGGCGGAACAATAGCATCGCGAGTTGATTATAGAACCGGAGCTGCTTATTCGTCCTTCGATCCTAATGATCTTTTGACAATGTTCCCTGAATTGACAAAATTAGGAAATTTTTCCTCAAAATTAATTGCAAACATGTGGAGCGATGATCTTCGCTTTACTCATATTTCCACAATTGCAAACGAAATAAAAAAATCTTATGAAAACGGCGCAACCGGAATTATCCTTGGAATGGGAACGGATAATATGGCGGTTGCATCTGCAGCGCTTTCTTTTACTTTGGAGGAATGTCCAATTCCGGTTATTTTTGTTGGAGCGCAAAGAAGTTCGGATAGAGGCAGTTCCGATGCTGCGATGAATCTTATTTCTGCTACGGAATTCATTACAAAAACCGATTATGCAGGAGTTGCATTATGCATGCACCATGATTCTTCGGATGATAAATGTGCAATACTTCCGGCCTGCAAAACACGCAAGTTACATTCCTCGCGAAGGGATGCATTCAAAGCAGTTAACGATACTCCTATTGCATTAATTGATTTCAAAACAAAAAAAATAGAATTTTTGAAAAAAGATTACACGAGAAAAAATTCTAAGAAAATGGTTGTAAAACCGGATTTTGAGGAAAAGGTTGCTCTTTTCAAAATTTCAATAAACATGTTCCCGGAACAATTTGCATTTTACAAAAAAGAAAAATTCAAAGGATTAGTAATTGAAGGAACCGGCCTTGGACATACTCCCGGACATAATCCTGACGGAAAAACAAAAATCAACGAAAAAATATTTCCTGAAATTAAAAAATTAACCGAATCAGGATGTGTTGTTGTAATGACAACAACCACTCTTTTTGGAAGAGTTCACATGCATGTGTACAACAAGGGAACGGATTTAGTTGATCTTGGAGTAATTCCCGGAGAGGACATGCTTCCGGAAACCGCATTTGTAAAACTTGCTTGGTTACTTGGAAACTACAAACCAAAAGAGGCAAAAGAACTCATTGCTAAAAACCTGCGCGGGGAAATAACTCCTGCAACGAAATATGAGGAAGGGTTTATATGAACAGAAATAAAACCGGGGAACGGGCACTAAAAAAACTCAAAAAAGGATACAAAATGGGAAAAATACTTTACCAACGCAGGGACGAACTCCATGAGCGATGATTTGCGAATTTATACATGTTGTTTGCCTAGTGTTCATTGGCAATGAACAATAGTTTTCACTGGCAATGAAAAGATGCATGTGCGTGCAGATATCTTCGTCTAATTTTCCATCGGTAGCTTTAACGATTAAGTTACCGATGCATCGGTAGCTTTATATAGGTGCCCGTGTGTTATATATTCATGGCAACACTAACAAGGGATGGCATTCTGGAAATATTGCTGGACTGGAACAACTGGGGCAAAGAGACAGACACAGGCATAGAAAGGGCAGATTACTTAAATGACTTTGAAAGGAAAATAGGCAGTGGTGAAATTGTTGTCCTTCAAGGAGTAAGAAGGTCGGGCAAATCGACTATTGCCAGGCAATTTGTTGAAAGGCTTGGAAACCCCCAATCAACGCTAATAATTAACTTTGAGGATATAAGGCTGTCAAAAATTACTGCTGCGGAACTGAACAGGATTTTTGATGTTTATCTTTCAGAATTCCAACCGAAAGAAAAGCCATTGGTTGTGCTTGATGAGATACAGGTTGTTAAAGGCTGGGAAAGGTTTGTAAGGTTTCTGCATGAAAAAAATTCTGCGAAAATAGCAATTACTGGTTCATCGTCAAAGCTGCTTTCGGGCGAATATGCTACACTAATAACAGGCAGGCACATAAACACAACTGTTTATCCCTTAAGCTTTGGGGAATTCCTGCAATTCAACAAAGTAGAAACCCAGAACAAAGCGGAAGTCATTAGTAAAAGGCTCCTGATTTCCAAAAAATTAAGGGAATATCTTGAGTTTGGCGGCTTCCCAAAGCCGACAATCCTTGAAGATGCAACCCTCAAAAAGGAGCTTCTCAGAACATATTATGAAGATATTGTCCAGAAAGACATCCAAAAGAGGTATTCAATAAAAGAAGGCGGAAAACTTGACGAGTTAGGTCAGTATTATTTGACCAATAATGCTCGCCTGGCAAGTTTCAATAAAATCAGGAAAACTATTGGTTTGAGCCTTGATTCAGTGCAGAGGTTCTCAAGGTACATGGAAGAGGCATACCTGATATTTTTTGCGCCAATTTTCTCATACTCAAAGAAAGCGCAGATTGTAAACCCGAAGAAAGTTTTCCCCATAGACACAGGCCTGAGAAACTCTGTATCATTTCGCTTCTCAAAAGACTTTGGATGGAACGCAGAGAATGCTGCCTTCCTCCATCTGAAGAGGCTTGGCTATGATATATACTACTATGCCGACCAGAAAACAGAATGCGACTTCATTGCAAAAAAGCAGGACAAAAAAATTGCAATACAGGTCGCATGGAACCTTGACAATGAGCAGAATGAAATTAAAGGCCTGCTGAATGCCATGGAAGCAATTAAGGCAAAAGAAGGCATTATACTTACAGAAGAAATCGAGGAGGACAGGAAAATAAAGGGTCGCAGAATAAGAATTAAGCCGCTTTGGAAATGGATGCTGGAAAAAAACTGAAAAAACCGCTTTTGTGAAGCTTTCATGGCTGCTTGGAAACTACAAACCAAAAGAGGCAAAGGAACTTATTGGAAAGAATTTGCGCGGGGAAATAAGTCCGGCAACGAAATATGAGAAAGAAATTATTTGAAAAGATGGTTTTGCATTAAAAAAACCCATTTTTTAAAATAAAAAATCCGGAATTGCCCACCTACTTTTACGCGGAACAGAAAAGACTATAATTATTTCGTTAATTGACGTATTAGTATAAGAATAAATTATTATAAATAGCCTGCTACACTATATATAGTTCGGCAGGCTAAGGTGTTTTTTATGGCCGGCCTAATACTAAAGGAAAGGAAACAACTTGGAGAGGATTCATTTGTCGAGTTCAAAATTTATGAAATCCCAAAAAGCCCGCATTTTCCTGACAGAGTGAAATATTCAATGAGTTTTGTCAGGAACGGAACCTGCGTTTTGAGGTATGACAATGAAAGGGGAAAAGGACACCACAAACATTTCAAGGAAAAGGAATCAAAAGTTGAATTCAGTTCAATCGGAAATCTCATGAAGCAATTTTTAGTGGAAGTGAAAAATTTACGGGAGGCGGAAAAATGAAAACTAGGGAAATAACCATATTAGTGGAGAGCCTGGAACAAAGCGGGAAGAGATTTGTTGAAAAGTACGAGAAAATAAAGGGCGGGAAAAAAATTAAAGAGGAGGAAATACTCTCCTTTGAGGACATTGACACATTGAGAAAGGTTATCACAAAGGAAAGATTAAGGCTCCTTAGACTCATCAGGACAAAAAAGCCGAAAACAATTTACGCGCTCTCAAAAATTGCGGAAAGACCATATCCAAACGTATTCAATGATGTAAAAAAGCTCGGGGAACTCGGTCTCATAGAACTGGGCCGCGAAAAACACGCCACCGAACCAACGGCAAAATACGACAGCCTCAAAATTGCAATACAATTATGATTAAATCCGCTCAGAAAATGACACCCTCAAACAAATGCGGGAAAAAAATATTTGAAATAATTATTCCTGCTGAGTTACTTCTCCCGCATAACTTGTTTTCATTGCTTTTCTAAAGTCTTCTATGTTTGAACAAATTCCGTTTCCAATTAACCAGCGCACTTTCACATCAACCGCGACATCAGTATGATCGTAGCATGGAATTGCTCCGGCTTTGACTGCTTCGAAACCGGTTTCATAATGTGAAGAGATTGCATTTCCGCCGGTGAATTTTGTTGTTATAAATAACGGAGTCATGTACTCCTCCGCAATTTGTTTTATCACAGGAAGTAAATTGTACTGCCCTTCATTGCATACATTTCCTTCACCCAAAGATTTGAGAATCATCGCGGAAATACCGCCATTTGTTATAAAACCAAGAATAAGATTTGGATCCAAACCCGGAGAAAGTTCAAAACTAATTACCCCGCGACCGAATTTCGGGGCTATTGCGGTTCCTGTTGCATTTGATTTTTTCTTGAGAAGCTTTGTGTCCAGAGTTACACCCATTGCATCAATATCACCAATATCAGAAAATGCAGGTGAGTGAAATGCATCAAAATCTTTCTCGCTTCTTTTCAATGCCCTTGAACCCAACAGAACCCTATTCCAGAAATTTATCATAACTTCAGCAACTTGTTCCTCAGTTGCTTTTTCGAGAACCCTGAAAAGATTTTCAAGATTGAAACGCCCATCACCACCTTCCTGATATATGGGCGATTGGGAGCCGGTTATGCAAACAGGAATTTTTAACCATGTTTTCTCAGAGTCTTTTCCATTGAGAGCAAATGCAAGAGCCGCAGCAGTGTATGACATTGTATCAGTACCGTGTGCAATTCCAACGCCGTCAAATTTTTCATCGTCCTGAGCCTTCTTGATTCTGAAAATAAGCTTTTCCCAATCATTCGGAGTCATGTTCGTGCTGTCTTTTGTTGTTATAACCTCAAAAGTTACATCAAGTCTACCAAGGAATTTTTCTATTATAGGTTTGCACGCATTTTCAAAAACTTTTGAATCTTTTGGAGGAACCAAAATTAGTTCACTGCCTCTTTTTTCAACAGTCTGCCCGATAGTCCCTCCGTTGTAGAGAAATAAAATTTTTCTTTTAGTCACAGAAAAACCCCCTAGTTTTTCGAAAATCGCTCAAAACTTATAAAATGAAATCTATTACCATTACACATGGATTTTATAAAAATTTATACCAAAAAAACTGGTAAAAAATACAAAAAACTGAATCAAAAAGACCTAAAATGGAATAATTTTCCATATTTTCAAAACCCTTAAATATTGGTTCTATACACCAATATATGCATGTTTAAGCTGGATGAGAAAGATAGAGAAATCATAAACGAAATGATAAGAAACAGCAGGCAAACCGTTGGACAACTAAGCAGGAAGATTGGACTGCCACCCACAACAATTCACAATAGAATAAAGAAAATGGAGAAGAACGGATTGATACTAAATTACACTGTTAATCTTGATTACAAAAAACTCGGAAGGCCAATTCTTGCTTACATTGGAATCGGCGTAAATTATAATGTCGAAGGAAAAAAAGTCAGTCAAAAAGATGTTGCAATACAAATAAAAAAACTTGACGGAGTTAGAGAAGTAACAATCCTTGCGGGAGGAATGGACATTATAGTGAAAGCGCTTGCAGTTGATGTGGAAGATTTGAACAATTTAGTTACGGAAAAATTAAGGAACATTGATGGAGTAGATAAAACACAAACTATGATTGCGCTGCAGCAAGTTTAACAAAATTATTTTTTTTTCCAAAATGTCTTCTGTGCCTCTAGTTGAACATTCCATGTAATGTGCACTAAAACATCTGTATTTAATTTTATAGAGGTAGGACGGTTAAGGAAAAGTAATGCATGAAATTTCCCATAATCGTGTGAAGTCCGCCTGCTACCTCTAATCACATCAAGATGCTGAGCCCTTGCTATTCCCACTAATTCACCAATATCGGCAGCCGAAAAATCTGATTGTTTATGCCCAAGTTTTTTCAGAACTCTAGTTACAATACCTTTACAGCGCTCTTCCTGAGCTGGATCAAGCTTTTTTTCGGGTTGCATTCTGCTAGTATATTCACGCTTCTTTGCATCGGATTCCCGTGTAGCCTGTTGTCTGACAGCCTTAGCCGTCTTCTTTTGTTTTTCCCGAAGTTTTTGTGTAGCACTCGAAAATCTTTTTGTTACCATGAGAAAGTATATGAGTAGGACATATTTAAATTTTGTTGGAATTTCTAAATTTTATATATAATCCATAGATCTCACTATTTACTACGCCGTCCAATTACAAGGAAAATGCCGGACTCACTATTGTGTGATGGAATCGAAAAATCCTTTAATAGCGTCCGCACATATTTATAATACAGGAAAAGCATGTAAGGCATAGCCACACCACCCAAAATTAATATATACATGCATGTATGCATATATTGTATGACCAAGGTCATTTCCGTTTCAGATGAAGCCTATGAAAGGCTGAGCAGGATAAAGGGAAGGGACTCCTTTACCGGAACCATAATGAGGCTCACTAAACCAAGGAAAAAAAACCTTCTCGACGTGGTGAAGTCATGGGAACCCGATGAGGAACTCGCAAGAAACATTGAGGAAGCAGGAAGGCGGCTTCGGAAGGCAAAGCTAAGGAGATTTGATTTGTAATGGTTTGCCTGGACACCGATATTCTGGTCGGCATGACAAGAAAAGACAAGGATGCTGTGGCTGCCCTGGAAAAACTTGTGAAAAACAACAGCCCAATCTCAACGACACCTATTTCCCTCACAGAACTTTATGTTGGCGCATACAAATCAGGAAACGAGGCAAAAATGAGGAAGGTGGAAGAAATAGAGGAGAACGTACTTATGCTGGAATATGATTTCAACGCAGCAAAGGAAGCAGGAAGAATAACCAACGAACTCAACAAAACTGGAAGCAAAATAGGTGAGTTCGACACACTAATCGGCGCGATAGTATTGCGGCATGGGGAAACCCTCATAACAAGGAACACAAAACATTTCTCCAAAATCAGGGGCCTCAAAGTCGAAAAATGGTAAATATTAAATAATCCATATGTCTCACTAATTTGTTTGTGAAGATGAAAGATTCTAAAGTTGAAAGAATTCGCAAAGCTTTGAGGGATGCGCCTCACGGATTGTGGATTAGGGAAATTTCCCGCAAAACAGGATTGGATAAAAGTACAATTTCCCGCTACTTGATTGCAATGCACGAAGAAATAGAATTCGAATTCTTGGGAAGAAATAAAGTGTATAGAATAAAATAGAAACCGCACCGGCACTCAACCCTAAAAACCCTTAAATTATCCTCGCAACCAATTGCTTTTATGGAAATGGAATTTTCGGAGAACGAAATAATTTTCAACAGGGAACTGTCTCAATTGGATGAACTTGTCCTCAAATTCGTGAAAATACTTGATGAACTCAAAGTAGATTATGTGATAATTTCCGGTTACATTGCAATCCTTTTCGGGAGAAGCAGGAACACGGAAGATGTTGACTTGTTCATAGAGGAAATGCATTTCAAAAAATTTACTGAAATGTGGAAAGCGCTTGAAAGGAACGGGTTTGAATGCATAAACGCGGAAAACCCGGAAAGTGCCTATAATGAATACCTCAAGGAAAAACTCGCCATAAGATTTGCGGAAAAAGGAAAATTCATACCGAACTTTGAACTCAAGTTTCCGAAAACAGACATGAGCCAATATTCACTCCGAAACAAGATAACCGTTAAGCTAAACGGCGAAAATCTCCTTACCTCAAAAATAGAGCCACAAATAGCATACAAGCTTTACATGGGCTCTGACAAGGACATTGAGGATGCGGCACACCTTTGGGAAACATTTAAAGGGAAAATCAACCCAATAATATTCAATAAATTCACAAAAAAACTAGGCGTGGAAAACAAGGTGAAACTGCTTGACTAAAAAGGACGAAGTTCCAAATATAGACCTCAAAGAGCTTGATGAGGAAATAGAGTCAAACAGAAAACAAAGGTTGGAGTTTGTGAAGCAATACGCAAAATGGCTCAAAAAAACACCCAACAAAAAGTGGAGCAAACAGCAGAACACGCTGATCAACAAATAGCCCATTTAAGACGAGAGTGGCGTTTTAAAACTCTTTTTTCCCAGTTTATTAGTAATTTCCAAAAAAAAATGATCTTAATGCACGATTACGAAAAGCTGGGATTGAAATGCGGCCTCGAAGTACACCAACAGCTCGACACGGGAAAATTATTCATAAGAACGCCTTCGCGACTGCGGGATGAAAAACCGGATTACACAATTGAAAGAAAACTAAGGCCGGTTGTTTCGGAATTAGGGGAAATGGACAAAGCCGCGCTCGAAGCATACGAAAAGGATCTCTCTTATGTGTATGAAGGATACAACGATACAATTTCACTTATAGAACTTGATGAAGAGCCCCCGCAGAAAACTGATGCAGATGCAATGAAAACAATTTTAGAAGTTGCCTTGATGGCGGAAAGCAATGTAATTGATGAAATTTTTCCAATGAGAAAAATGGTCATCGATGGTTCGAACACATCCGGCTTTCAAAGAACAATGCTTGTTGCTACCAGCGGAAAAATAAAATTGAAAAATAAAGAACTTGGAATACAAACAATGGCATTGGAAGAAGATTCAGCAAGGCCGATGGAAAAAACCGATGACAAAATTGTTTACAGACTAGATCGATTAGGAATTCCTCTTATAGAATTGGCAACGGAACCGGGAATCAAAACACCGGAAGAAGCAAAAGAAGCCGCACTCGCAATCGGAACTCTTTTTAGGAGAACATGCAATGCAAAAAGAGGTTTGGGCACAATAAGACAAGATTTGAATGTTTCAATAAGAGAAGGCGCACGCATAGAACTCAAAGGAGTGCAGGAACTGGAAATAATAGACGAATATGTAAGGAGAGAAGTGCAAAGACAGGCCACTTTGATTGAAATAAAAAAAGAACTTGAAAAAAGAGGAGTTTCGGAAAAAACACTCAAAGGAAATTCGAAAGAAGTTTCCAAAGTATTTGCGGGAACGCAGGCAAAAATAATCAAAAGTGCGCTGGAAACTAAAAACATTGTAATGGGCTTGAAGCTTGAGAATTTTAAGGGATTGATAGGAAAGGAATTGCAACCTAATAGGAGGCTGGGAACGGAGTTTGCTTCGTATGTTAAAGTGAAAACCGGACTTAGAGGAATATTCCACTCTGATGAAATGCCAAATTATGGGATTTCGGAAAATGAAATAAAAGAAATTTACAAAGAACTTGGATGCGGAAATCAAGATGCGTTTGTATTAGTTGCTGCGCCAAAAGAAAAAGCGGAAAAGGCAATCAAAGTGGTTTACGAAAGAGCATTACAATGTTTGAGAGGCGTTCCGGAAGAAACCCGCGGAGCAATAGATGAAGGAAACTCGGAATATTTGAGACCGCTTCCGGGGGCTGCAAGAATGTACCCCGAAACGGATTTGGATAGTATTACAATTGACAAAAAAACTCTTTTGGAAATTCAAAAAGACTTGCCTTTACAAGTTGCGGAAAGGGAAAAACTTTATGCAAAATTCGGCTTGAACGAAAAAATGATTAATGATATGAAATTGAGCAATTTTGCAAGATTTTTTGAGAGAAAAGTCAAGGAAAAATTTGATGCAAAAAGATTAGCGGTTTTTTTGAGCGAAGGATTGGTTGAAGCAAGAAGAAACGGGGCAATGATTGAAAACCTTGGAGAAAAAGAAATAGAGGAATTCGTGAATGGAATTCAAACCGGAAAAATTACTAAAGAAATACAAACAGAACTGCTGATCGCAAAAAGCAAAGAACCTGAAACACCGCTTGAAACACTTTTGAAAGGAATAGGAGCAGAAAGTGTTGAAAGCTCGGAAGTACATAAAATTATTTCCGAAATTGTAAAGAAAAACGAAAAACAAGTAAAAGAACTTGGAATGCGCGCAATTGCCCCCTTAATGGGAGATGCAATGAAAGAGCTCAAAGGAAAAGTTTCAGGAAAGGAAATCAGTGAAATGCTCTCAAAGGAAATTAAAAAAATCATTAATTAGTAAAAAAAGTTATTTATTAGGAAGGAAACCTTTCGCAAACCCATGTCTTGTTTTCACTGTGACCAATCTACCAAAGGCAACCTGATTAAAATCAAACATCGCGGGAGTTGAATTTTCCCAATTACCGTTTTCCAGTTTGATTTTCAAGGATTTGACCCTTCCACCATCAGTTACACCAAGCACAAGATCTTTAGAACCATTAGGGGAAAAATAAAAAAGAACTCCATCCTCACCGTATTCTTTGGGGTTAAATATCTTCTTTAAAAAACTTAGTTTTGCTGCTGGAACAATTTCCAAATCCATAACTTCTTGCATGTCCCCATATACTTGTTTTCTTAACCTGACTTCCCCGGAAGAATTGGCAATAAGCCGTACAGAAGCGCTAAAAGCACGTTTAACCCGATCGAACATTAAACAACTAACTTCAAAACAACTATAATAAGTTTCGTGCAAAAATGAGCTATGGCAAATAGTCTGAATTTCGGCAAAATAAAAAAATTCTTCGGAAAAAGAAAATCAAATTCTCACAAAGGCGATAATGGAGTTGTGCTCGTAATAGGCGGCTCAAATGATTTGGTTGGAGCGCCTGCGCTCGCGGCAATGGCATCTTTAGCCGCAATGAGAATCGGAATAGACCTTTGCATCGTTTGCGCTCCCGAAAAACCCGGATTTGTGATCAACAAGTATTCGCCGGATTTAATAGTAAAAAAATTCAAAGGCAAAAAATTCTCAAAAAAACATTTAAAGCAGATTTTTGAATTGGAAAAAAAAGCAGATGTTATTCTTATAGGCCCTGGGCTTGGAAGAAATAAGCAAACACTAGAGTTCACAAAAGAATTCGTGAAAAAAACAAAAAAAACCACTGTAATAGATGCAGATGCGCTCACTGCATGCGCAGGAATGAAATTCAAAGGAAACGTTCTCATAACTCCGCACGCACGCGAGTTTGAAATATTCTCGGGAAAAAAGATTTTCGGAAAAACTCTTTTAGAAAAGGAAAAAATTGTTAAAGAAACAGCGCAAAAGTACAACTGTACTATTCTGCTGAAATCGAAAACAGGAAAAACTGCGAATATTATTTCGGACGGAAAAAACACGGTTTACAACAATACAGGAAATGCAGGAATGACAAAAGGGGGAACGGGAGACGTGCTCGCGGGTTTATGCACAGGATTTATTGCGCTTAAATTGAATTTAATGCAAGCGGCAACAGCCGCTGCCTTTGTAAACGGAAAAATAGGCGAAAAATTGTACAAAAAAAGCGGCTATGGTTACCTTACATCAGATTTTGTTAAGGAAATTCCATTTTGGACAAAAAAAATTTCAAAATGATTTTTGGAAAAATCAGAACAACAGAGTTGTGCCGATCAAAAAAGTCGAAATTATTCCCGCGAAAACCAACAGGATTGCAAGCAATAAATCCGTTGGAATCAACACAACTATAGCGGCTTGCGCATCATTCAAAGTAAAACGGTCGCGGATAAAACGGTACATCAAAACCACTCCATAAATTAGGGCAACAACAGCCGCAAACCAACCCACAAAAGGAACAAGCAGAAACAAACCCACAACAAGCTTTATCGAAGAAGCAAGCGCAATGAAAGACGCATTGAAATTGTTCAAAGAACCCTTATCTTTCCTGTAAAAGCCCGCAATCATAAATTGCAGTGCGCCAAGAAGGTAAATGAACACGAGTTCTGCTGCAAAAACAAATGGAATTAGTACAAGCAGGCCGATCAACAAGAGAAGCATTCCTACTAATAGGTCAACCAAGGCCTGACCTGCCAAAAAAGAGCTTAACCCCACAAAAACAATAATTTCCAGAACCAAAAGCAATTTTACAATAAGAAATACAATCGCATAAGTCATTACAGCATCTTTCAAGGAGAGTTTTTCACTCACAAATATTCCAATCGGCTTCTTTCCGAAAAAAGCAAACAGCAAAACCTTGGGATTTATCATTAGAATCAGATAGAAATGCCCCTGAAACAATATTTAAAGGTTATTTCCCTATTAAAATGCACATGGAAAAAAAACCGCTTACAGTAAAAAAACCCTGGGGAAAATTTGAAGAATACACCCGCAATGAAAAAACATCGGTAAAAATAATCAGTGTAAACAAGGGAGGAATTCTTTCACTTCAATCCCACAAACACAGAAAAGAATTCTGGGTTGCATTGGATGAAGGATTAACCGCGGAAATCTTCGGAAAAAAAATAAAACTAAAAAAAGGGCAAACAGTTACAATTCACAAAAAAACAAAGCACAGAATAAGCGCCACAAAAAATGCGAGATTTTTGGAAATTTCATACGGAAAATTTGATGAAAATGACATCAAAAGATATGAAGACAAATACGGGCGAGCAAAATAAAAATCCGGGGATCCACTTATTGGGAATCCTTGTTCTATGAAGACTTCATTATCGGACCTTCTGCCTCATAAACCAATTCTCCCCTAAACTCCGGATGATCTATCACCAAATGTTTCTGCGCGTCTCCGGGAGGAGTTCCAACCCTAAATTCTTTTCCGCACACCGGACAGATGTACATGGAGCCACCTCCCTAATAGCAATGGTGCATTTGAACAATATAAAGAATTAACATGCGTTAACGGATCGACGATTGTGAAAAGATTGTTAGACAAAAGGCTAAATGAAATTTTAAGGAGATTCTGAACTATCTAACCATTTCTTCATACAATCGATCGTGCAAGTCGCACCCTTGAATAAATCGCCATTTGTATGGGGATTGAAAAATGATGGTTTTAATTTCATTGGCCAATTTTTCATGTTCAATTTCCTCAACAAGATGTAATTGAGCAAAATTTCCGTTAGAAATCATGTTTGTTTTCACAAGCGTTTTAATTGCCTCAAGTGAGCCGGTTTCGACATTGTAGATAAATCCGAGTAAAATGAAAGGATCGTCCTCTTTGAGAATACTTTGACAAACTTTAAAGAAGGGTAAAGTTTCCATTTGAACGTCTTTAACAGCCGGGTATTCTTTGATGTACATACCAGCATGATCTTCGCCAAGATCACCTTCCGCAACAATTTGCGTCAACCGTGTTCGAACTTCAGAAAGCTGATTAGCAGTATTGTATTCACCCAGTTTTATTTGATTCAACCATTCATCATGCAAAAGAAAAATGCACTTAGCCAGAATAACGGGACCCATGACCGGCACAGGCCAAAATCCTAAACCTGAACCATCACACAAATCAAGTCGTCTGTCCGCTAATTTTTTTATTATAGCGCCTCTAAAATTCACTGTTTCAGCATAACTTCTCATATTAGTTTCCATAGATATTAGTTATCGCCGTATTGAAATACATGTGTTGTGGCGTAACACAACAACAGTTAAATCAATATTACACAATTTAGTTATGATTGAAAAAGCACTTGCAAAAATAGGTTTCAGCCCCTCTGAGATAAGTGTGTATCTACTTCTTTTGAAAAAAGAACAGAGTTATGCAGGCAAAATAAGTTCTGAAACAGGAATCAATAGAACAAACGTTTACGAGGCACTAAATCGGCTTGTTGCAAAAGGAGTTGTTTCTTACATTACAAGAAACAAGGTGAAATGGTTCGAGGCAAAAGATATTGATTCATTAAAAACTCTTTTGAAGGAAAAAGAAGAAGAATTTGAAAAAAACAAAAATGAACTTTTTATAGGAATAACGCAATTGGAAAAAACTATTTCAAAAGAAAAGAAAAATCTTGAGGCAAGCATTTTTGTCGGCAGGAAAGGATTGAAAACTATTTTTGAGGAAATGTTGGAGATTGAAAAGCCCACACATTTCTTTGCAGCTGAATTGAAATTAAGAAAGTTTTTTGGGGCGTATTTTGAACAATGGAACAAAATTAGAATTGAGAAAAAAATCTTGCATAGAGTAATTTTTGCAAAAAAAGTCAAAAAAGATGCAAAGATATTCCCGCTAATGAAATGCAAATTTGTGGATGATGAATATATCAATCCAACAACCACGCTGATTTATGGAGATAATGTAGTTCTTGTAGAATGGTCTTCAAACCCTTTTGCAATAAAAATAGAAAGCAGAGAAATCGCAAAATCACACTTAAATTACTTCAACCTAATCTGGAATTCGAATTAGAGCATTTTTCTTGCACCTTTTTTTACCGAACGCAAACACTTAGTGTGCCAATACTGCCCCATCCATTTTTTGTCGGAACCGGGGTTTCCGCAGAAAGAGCATGCTTCGGAATATTTTCCTTCAGGAGTTTGTTTACTTAAATCTGCTTTTGTTTTAGATTCTTCTTTTTTACCGGTTAGTTTGTCGAGGAAGCTCATATTTTTCACTTGTTTAATCGTTCCCATGTACTAGCAAATGCACCCATGCGCATTCTGGATAAAATAAAATCAAGCTCCATTTTGGATGGACATTTCCCGGTGAATAAAAGGTGCCCCCATACTACTTTTTCGAATTTATTATCTACATAGTTTTCTAAATCATCTCTCTTTTTAGACAAATACTTTTCTTTGGCAGCTCTTAAAGTTTCAACCGCTTTGGAAAATTCTTGTTTATATTCTTCAGAGTTCATGTTTTTTACTGCCCCGAAAAAACGTTCAAGCTCCAAAAAATTCAAGGGTCTACCAAGTTGTTTTTCCTTTTTAATAGTATAATTTAGCAGGTAATCCTCCATAAGTCTTGCCATTCTAAAAGCAACAGGATCATTGAACTTATCAATAGGAATAATTTTTTTTACTATAAATTGAATATCTTCTCTAGTCAAAAGGTGTCGTTTTGTCCCCCTACTGCCTAATGTATGAGATTCCCTTTTTCTGACAGTAGCCATAGGAAGATATAATCAAACCAAGTTTATAAGTTTTTCAAAAGAAGAAAAAGCAGAATTAAACCTATTTAAACCCTTTCAAATCCAATCTTTGAATGCTAATAGGAGTTGTGGGAAAACCAAGCGCGGGAAAAAGCACTTTTTTCAATGCCGCAACATCACAGGATGTACCAATGGCAAGCTATCCATTTACAACAATAGAGGCAAACAAAGCAATTGGATTTGTGAGAATAGATTGTGTGGATAAAGAATTCAACACCCAATGCAATCCAAGAAGCGGGTTCTGCCACAATCACATCCGCTATGTTCCGATTGAATTGATTGATGTAGCGGGATTGGTTCCCGGAGCACATGAAGGGAAAGGAAGGGGAAATCAATTTCTGAGCGATCTTTCCAGAGCTGATGTTCTAATACATGTTGTTGATGCATCAGGAAGCATTAACGAAAAAGGAGAACCGGTTGGAGCGGGAAACTACGATCCGATAAAGGATGTGGAATTTTTGGAAGAAGAAATCAACCTCTGGTTCTTTGGAATACTCAACAAACATTGGGACAAATTAAGCAGAACACCATACGAATCAAAAGCAAAAATGTTAACAGCACTCATGCAAAGCCTTTCAGGGGTTGGAGCAAAAGAAGCACAATTGGAAAGAACATTAAACGAACTCTCACTTATAGAAAAAAGACTCAATCAATGGACTCCGGAAGAAAAACTTGGATTCGTAAAAAAACTCCGTGAAAGCTCGAAACCGATAATAATTGCAGCAAACAAAATTGATGTTCCACAGGCAAAAGAGAACATAGAAAAAATGAAATCTAAATTTCCAAAAATGAAAATAATCCCCTGCTCAGGAATATCGGAATTAACCCTCAAAAGAGCAATGAAAGAAGGCTCAATAGAATACTATCCCGGAGAAAAAAACTTCGAAGTAAAAAAAGAATTAAATGAAAAACAGCAAAAAGGAATTGATTACATTAAACAAAACGTGCTCGAAAAATTCGGTTCAACAGGAATACAAGAGGTTCTCGAAAAAGCGGTTTTCGAAGAACTCAAATACATAGCTGTTTTCCCCGGCGGAACAAAAAGCCTTGCTGATAAGGATGGAAATCGGCTCCCGGATGTTTTCCTAATGTCCCCAAAATCAACCGCGCTTGATTTTGCATTTGCGCTTCACACTGATTTCGGGGAAAAATTCATACGCGCAATAAACGTGAAAAACAAGCTTTTAATCGGAAGAGACTACGAACTAAAGCATAGGGATGTAATAGAAATAGTCCATGGGAATTGATGGCAATGCCGCTGAAAAGAGACATGCATCCCGATGCAAAACATCTCAAAACTCCAATTTTTTGGGCAACCGAATCAGAGTTAATGAAAAGAATAAAATCAAGTCTACATTTCAACAGCACCCATAAAAAATTTTCAGTTATAAGAACTAAAGAGGATCCGGAAAATAGGTTTAGAATAGAATATCGGCCAGATTCTGAAAAAGTTTATGTATTCAAATTAAACAGATTTGGAGTTTTATTTTTTGATAGGAGTTCAAGCAGGATTCCATCAACATTGCCAAAAATGGTACTTGAACGCCTTACCCAATCAATTGGCGATGCACTGAAAAGGGGCCAGGTTAAACTTCACATAGATCCAAAATCCGGTAAAAAACTAAAAGCCAAGTCAGAAAGAAGAAAAAATTAATTTTTGATTCCTGTTAATTGAAAACAAACAATTAAATTAGAAAAAAAGCTAATTCTTGTTCCATGAAAAAAATAATCGAAACCGCAAGAAGCAAGGCAATGCAGGTTCTCACAACCTGTTCAACCGAACACGGTATTTACGCGTCCTGCTACACCGACGGCTACACCTCGGTCTGGGCAAGGGATTCCATGATAACAATGATTGGAGCTTCTTCTCATTCAGATGTTTTTGAAAAAGTATTCAGGAAAAGCATTGAAACACTTGCAACACATCAAAGCAAAAAAGGGCAAATACCGAATGATGTTGATATTTTCGAAAACCGCAAATTAGTTACCTTTGCGACAATTGATTCTTCGCTTTGGTTCTTGCTCGGAGAGGCGGCATACAAAAAAAAGTTTGGAAACGCTCTCTGGAAAAAACACAAAAAAAACATTCAAAAAGCAATTACTTGGGTTGAATATCAGGATGCGGGAGAAGACATGCTTCCCGAACAACAGCCAACATCTGATTGGATGGACTGTTTTCCGCACAAATACGGACACACAATAAACACGCAGGCGCTGTACTATGCGGCTCTCAAGGCGCTTGGAAGAAAAAAAATAATTAAAAAATTCAAAAAAAATGCCGATGAAAAACTCTGGAGCAAAAAACTTGGTTACTATCTCCCATGGCACTGGAAAGACCATAATGCTTATGAGGAAAAAGAGGAATGGTTTGATTCACTCGGAAACATGCTCACGATTTGTTATGGTCTTGCTGATTCAAAACAGGCAAAAAGCATACTGAATTTTGTCGAAAAAAAAGGAATTGCAAAACCGTTTCCAATGAGAGCGATTTTCCCAACAATAAAACCAGATTCGAAAGAATGGAAAGAATACTTCAAATCATGCTTAGCCGGAACTCCGGGAGATTATCTCAATGGAGGAATATGGCCATTCATAGGCGGATTCTACATTTGCGCATTGGTTGAAACAAAACAATTTTCGAAAGCCGAAAAAGCCCTTGAATTATTGGCAAAGGCAAACAAACTTGCAAAAGCAAAAAACCAGAATTGGGATTTCAACGAATGGATACACCCA